>SVLB01000005.1 GCA_015068135.1 Oscillospiraceae bacterium
CATAGAGACCTCCTTTTGATGTGGTAGGGGTACTTTCATTTTAAGGCTTTTTGTCTCTATGCTCAACTTTTATTTATGACAATGGGGTCAGGCTCATCGCCTGACCCCAACATTTATTATAGAACCCTAAAAAACAGCTGGTATGCAATTTGCATACCAGCTGTTTTATTGCGTTTCTTAACCACCAAACACGCTGAGCAGGAAGCCTGCGGCAATGGCGGAGCCGATGACACCGGCTACGTTGGGGCCCATGGCGTGCATGAGCAGGAAGTTGGAGGGGTTGGACTTCTGTCCCTCCTTGTTGGCCACACGGGCGGCCATGGGAACAGCGGACACACCAGCGGAGCCGATGAGGGGATTGACCTTGCCCCGGGTAAGCTTGCACATAACAAGACCACCCAGCAAGCCACCGCAGGTGGACAGAATGAATGCGGCAACACCCAAAACGATGATCTTCAGGGTCTCTGCCTGCAGGAAGGTCTCACCAACCATGGTAGCACCCACAGCGGTGGACAGCAGAATGGTGACGATGTTCATCAGGGCGTTTTGCACTGTGTCGGAAAGCCGCTCGGTAACGCCGGTCTCCTTAAAGAGGTTGCCCAGCATCAGACAGCCGATGAGGGGGGCGGTGTCGGGCAGCAGCAGTGCCACGAACAGAGTGACCACGATGGGGAAGATGATCTTCTCGGCCTTGGAGACCTTCCGGGACTGGACCATCTTGATCTTGCGCTGCTCCTTGGTGGTGAGCATGCGCATGAAGGGGGGCTGGATCATGGGGATCAGCGCCATGTAAGAGTAGGCAGCCACCGCAATGGCACCCAGAAGATGGGGGGCCAGCTTAGAGGTCAGGAAAATGGCGGTAGGACCGTCGGCACCGCCGATGATGCCGATGGAAGCGGCTTCTTCACCGGAAAAGCCCAGCAGGACCGCACCCAGGAAGGCGGCGAACACGCCCATCTGTGCGGCGGCACCCAAAAGCAGGCTCTTGGGGCGGCTCAGCAGGGGTCCGAAGTCCGTCATGGCACCTACGCCCATGAAGATGAGGCAGGGGTACAGACTGGTCTTTACACCGATGTAGAAGATGTCCAAAAGGCCGGCATCCCGCAAAATAGCACCGTAGCTGTGATAATTGGGATGGCTGGCGTTCATGAAGTTATCCCACAGCTCCTGATGGTACAGACCTGCACCGGGCAGGTTGGTCAGCAGACAGCCAAAGGCGATGCCTACCAGCAGAAGGGGCTCAAACTTCTTGACGATACCTAAGTACAGAAGGACGCAGGCAATGACGATCATCACCAGATTCTGCCAGCCGCCGCCGGAGAAGCCGGAGAACAGCTTGGCAAAGCCGCTGTCATTCCACAGATTCAGAAGGATCTCAGATACGTTCATTCTGTCACCTCCTTGATGGATACGAAGCGCAGCTCGTTAATGGGCTTTTGCAGCTTGTTGGCGGTAATGGCCATGAGCATAGCCGCAGTTTTGGGGTCCACATTGTAGAGCTTCAGCTCACCGGCAGTACCGGGTGCTTCCTTGGGAGCGGGAGCTTGTACAGACTCAGCGGGGACGGGTTCGGCTACGGGCTTCCGCTTTTCGGATGCGGTAAAGCATTTTCCCACAAGCAGAACCACCAGCATCAGCAGGACCAGACCGAAGAAAACCACGGCGTAGCCAAGACCGGCTACAAGGCCTGCATCCCCCAGTGAAATATTGGAAAGTAGCATAGCAGCATTTCCTCCAGGGATAAAATGTAGTTA
Organism: Oscillospiraceae bacterium; assembly: GCA_015068135.1. Classification (GTDB taxonomy): domain Bacteria; phylum Bacillota; class Clostridia; order Oscillospirales; family Oscillospiraceae; genus Faecousia. Next base: position 1,755 of record SVLB01000005.1, read on the forward strand.
TTTCTTAGAGAACAGCCAGTTGATCAGCAACGTGGTGAGGATGATCACACCGATGACCACAAAGATCACCAGCATGCCGATCCCCATTTTGGAGAGCTGCTCAACAAAACGTGCGGGGATAAATTCCATATTCATAGCATAACCTCCAGTCAAATCAGCCGAACATACTCAGGATGATGCCGCCGGCAATGACGGAGGCGATCTGTCCGGAGACGTTGACACCGATGGAGTGCATGAGCAGGTGGTTTTGAGGATCCTCGGCCAGGCCCATCTTATGGACGATACGGCCGGACATGGGGAATGCGGAAATACCTGCGGCACCGATCATGGGATTGATCTTCTTCTTGGAGAACACATTCAGAAGCTTGGCAAACAGCACGCCACCGGCAGTGTCCACGATGAAAGCGACGAGACCCAGGCCCATAATGAGCAGGGTATCCGGCTGCAGGAACTGAGCGGCGGTCATATTCCGGGCAACAGAGATGCCCAGGAAGATGGTGATCAGGTTTGCCAGCACATTCTGTGCGGTATCGGAGAGGCTGTCCAGCACGCCGCATTCACGGATCAGGTTACCGAACATCAAAAAGCCGATCAGGGCGGTAGCGTCGGGAACAATGGCGGAAGCGACCACGGTGATGATAATGGGGAACATGATACGGGTGGTCTTGGAAACAGACCTCTGCTCGTAGGGCATCCGGATCATGCGCTCCTTCTTGGTGGTCAGGGCCTTGATCACCGGGGGCTGGATAATGGGAACCAGTGCCATGTAGGAGTAGGCGGCGACGGTGATGGCACCGACCTTGCTGGAGCCAAGGGTATTGGCAACGGCAATGGAGGTGGGGCCGTCAGCGGCACCGATGATGGCAATGGAGGCGGCATCGATATCACCGAAGAACATACTTGCCATGCACAGGGTGAAGAAGATACCGAACTGAGCGGCGGCACCAAAGAGCATCAGCTTGGGGTTGGTCAGCAGAGGGCCAAAGTCGATCATGGCACCGATGCCGATAAACAGCAGAAGGGGGAACAGCTCGTTGGCTATACCGGCGTTGTAAAGCTCATTGATAGGACCAAGCAAGGCGGTAGAGCCGGGGATGTTTACCAAAATGGTACCCAGGCCCATGGGCAGGAGCAAAGAGGGCTCCATTTCCTTCTTGATGGCCAAAAAGATCAGCAGGCAGCCCAGCAGGATCATTACGATATCCTGCCATTGGAACTTCAGCAGATTCTCGTAAAGGATTTCCATTGGTACCTCCTTAGCCGATTACGACCAAAGCATCACCGGTAGAAACAGAAGCACCCTTAGAGGTCACCACCTGAGTGATGGTGCCGGACTTGGGAGCCATAATGTCGTTTTCCATCTTCATAGCTTCCAGAACGCACAGAACGTCGCCTTCCTTAACGGTCTGGCCCTGGGTCACGTTGACCTTGATAATGGTGCCGGGCATGGGAGCATTGATGGACTCGCCGGCGCCGGTGACCACGGGAGCAGCGGCAGGAGCGGCAGCAGGAGCAGCGGCAGCGGGGGCAGCAGCTACGGGAGCGGCGGCTGCGGGTGCGCTGGGGGCAATGGCCTCGTACTCGTCAAGAAGCATGGCCTTGCCGGCTTCCACTTCCACTTCATAAACACGGTTATTCAAAGTAATTTTGTATTTCATGATCATTTAACCTCCTTGATAGAAATGAAACGCAGCTCATTGACAGGCTTTTGCAGCTTGTCGGCAACAATGGCCATGAGCATGGCGGCAGTCTTGGGCTCCACATCGTGAAGCTTCAGCTCACCGGCAGAGCCGGGAGCAGGGGGTGCAGAGGGGGCTTGAGCCGTGGCGGTCTCCACCATGGGAGCATTGGCGGCCTTTCTGTCGGAAAGGGCCTTGCGGATCACAACTGCCACAACGATGATCGCAAGCAGTGCCACAAGAGCAATGGTAATGGCATTGTTCTGGGCCTGGGTAAGGGCGAAAAACATGGGCATGCCGTTCCCCCCTTATGCCTCCACGATGGAGTAGGTGCAGATATTCTCTTCCTTGGCCTTGCGCTCCTCGAAGAACTTCTCAGCCAGGTTGGGGAAGGCGATGTAGCTGAGCACATCCTCGTCGGACTTGGCCATGTCGCCCAGCTTTTCACGGGTGGGCTCCACGATGGGGGCCAATGTGTCGGCGTAGCGGCCCTCTACAATGGAGTCACCGGCCAGGATCTTGGCACGAATCTCCTCATTGATGGGGGCAGGGGTGACGCCGTACTCGCCGCGGCAGTAAGCCTTAACTTCCTTGGAAACACGCTTGTAGCGCTCGCCGGCCAGCACGTTGTTCACAGCCTGAACGCCAACCATCTGAGAGGTGGGGGTAACCAGGGGAGGATAGCCCAGGTCGGCACGGACCTTGGGAGTCTCCACCATGACCTCCTCCAGGCGATCCAGCGCATCCATCTGCTTGAGCTGGGTCATCAGGTTGGAGAGCATACCGCCGGGGATCTGATAGGTCAGGCACTGGGTATCGGTAGCCAAAGCCTTGGGGATCAGAGTGCCGTCGGCAATGTACTCGTCACGGACGGTCTTGAAGTAGTCAGCCATCTTCTTGGTGCATGCATCGTCCAGGTCCACCTGGTAGCCCAGCTGGCGCAGTGCGTAAGCCAGGGTCTCGGTGGCGGGCTGGCTGGTGCCGCCGGAGAAGGGAGAGATGGCGGTGTCGATGATGTCCACACCGGCTTCCACGGCCTTCAGGTATACGGGGTAAGCAAGACCGGTGGTGCAGTGGGTGTGCAGGTCGATGGGCAGATCCACAGCATCCTTAATGGCGGAAACCAGGTCATAGATCTCCTGGGGTCCGATGATGCCGGACATATCCTTAATGCAGATGGTAGCGGCACCCATTTCCTTGAGCTCCTTGACCATCTCCACATACTTCTTCAGAGTGTGTACGGGGGAGGTGGTGTAGGAGATGGTGCCGGAAGCGATGGCACCGGCGTTGACAGTCGCCTCCATAGCCACCTTCATGTTGTTTACGTCGTTAAGGGCATCGAAAATACGGATGACATCCATGCCGTTTTCCACAGCCTTGGTAACGAACAGCTTCACGAAATCATCGGGATAGTGGGAATAGCCCAAAACGTTCTGACCGCGCAGCAGCATCTGCAGCTTGGTGTTGGGCATCTTGGCGCGGATCTTCCGCAGCCGCTCCCAGGGATCCTCGTTCAAATAACGCAGGCAGACGTCAAAAGTGGCACCGCCCCAGCACTCAGCGGCATAGTAGCCGGCCTTGTCGATGGTTTCCAGCATGGGTTCGAACTTCTCGAACGGCATACGGGTGGCAATGAGAGACTGGTTCGCATCGCGCAGAACGGTCTCCACAAACTGTACTTTTCTGGCCATATAGGGTTCCTCCAAATTCTATAGTATTCCGGGTAGTATTCCAGGGATTATGTGAAATCCCAATCTTCACCACATACATCTTAACATGAAATGATAAAAAAGTAAACCCCTAAAGGAAGAAAATAACAGAAAAGGTGCTGTTCAACCGAACAGCACCTTTTGGATTGCTTGAACACTGGAATAATTGTCAGTTACCCATTGCCAACTGTCTATTATTGATTCAGGTAGGCATCGATGGCGGCGGCGCCCTTCTTGCCTGCGCCCATAGCCAAAATGACGGTAGCGGCACCGGTAACGGCATCGCCGCCGGCGAACACGCCCTCACGGGTGGTCATTTCGCTCTCGTTGACGATGAGACAGCCCTTCCGGTTGGTCTCCAGGCCGGGGGTGGTGGAGCGGATCAGGGGGTTGGGGCTGGTGCCCAGGGACATGATCACCGTATCCACATCCAGCATGAACTCGGAATCGGGGACCTCGATGGGACGGCGGCGGCCGGAAGCATCGGGCTCGCCCAGTTCCATACGGATGCACTTCATGCCGCAGACACGGCCATTCTCGTCACCCACGATCTCCACGGGATTGCACAGAGTTTTAAACTCGATGCCCTCCTCCTTGGCATGGTGCTTTTCCTCAGCACGGGCAGGCATTTCGGCCTCGCCACGGCGGTAGACCACGTAAACATGCTCAGCGCCCAGACGCATGGCACAGCGGGCGGCATCCATTGCCACGTTACCGCCGCCGACCACGGCAACGGCCTTGGACTTGATGATGGGGGTGTCGTAGTTTTCGTCGTAAGCCTTCATCAGGTTGGTACGGGTCAGGTACTCGTTGGCGGACATAACGCCAACCAGGGACTCGCCGGGGATGTTCATGAACATGGGCAGACCCGCGCCGGAGCCTACGAAAACAGCCTTGTAGCCCATCTCGAACAGCTCGTCGATGGTAAGTACTCTGCCGATGACCATGTTGGTCATCACTTCAACACCCTGGGCCTCCAGCTTCTTGACCTCGTTGGCAACGATGGCCTTGGGCAGACGGAACTCGGGGATGCCGTACACCAGCACGCCGCCGGCGGTATGCAGAGCCTCGAACATGGTAACCTCGTAGCCCTTCTTGGCAAGGTCGGAGGCGGCGGTCATACCGGCAGGACCGGAGCCTACAACAGCCACCTTCTTGCCGTTGGAGGGGGTCTTCTCGGGCATGGCGTTCACGTTTTCACGGTACCAGTCGGCAACGAACCGCTCCAGTCTGCCGATGGCAACGGGCTCGCCCTTGATGCCGCGGACACATTTGCACTCGCACTGGCTCTCCTGGGGGCAGACACGGCCGGACAGGGCGGGCAGGGCGTTGGTGGAGGTCACGATCTCGTAGGCGGCCTTGAAGTCGCCCTCCTGGACCTTCTTGATAAACTCGGGGATGCGCACATTAACGGGGCAGCCCTCCACACACTTGGGATTCTTGCAGCCCAGGCAGCGGTTGGCTTCCTCGATGGCCATTTCGGCAGTATAGCCCAGGGCAACTTCCTTGAAGTTACAGGCACGGACCTGAGGATCCTGCTCAGGCATGGGGGTCTTGGTCAGAGTCATGTTTGCCATTACAGTATACCTCCTCTTACTTGATCAGAGCCTTGCCCATGGCTTCCATGCGGCAAGTGTGGGATTCTTTTACTTCTGCCTCACGGCCGCGGTAGGTGCTGTTGCGGCTCATGAGCTCGGCAAAGTCCACCTGATGACCGTCAAACTCGGGACCGTCCACGCAGGCAAACTTAGTCTCGCCACCCACGGTCACACGGCAGCCGCCGCACATACCGGTGCCGTCTACCATGATGGGGTTCAGGGACACGGAGGTGTGGGTGCCGAAGGGCTTGGTGGTCAGGGAAACAAACTTCATCATGGGGATGGGTCCGATGGCCAGAACCTCGTCGAACTGCTCGCCGGCCTCCAGCATCTCCTTCAGGGGCTGGGTGACCAGGCCGTGCTGACCGTAGGAGCCGTCGTCGGTCATGAGGATCAGGCGGTCTGCGGTGGCCTTGAATTCCTCTTCCAGGATCACGATGTCCTTGCTGCGGAAGCCGATAATAACGGTAACCTCAGCACCGGCTTCCTTAAAGGCCTTGGCAGAGGGCAGTGCAATGGCGCAGCCTACGCCGCCGCCCACAACACAGACCTTCTTCTTGCCCTCCACGGGGGTGGGCTTGCCCAGGGGGCCTACGAAGTCACGGATGTAGTCGCCCTCGTTGAGATTGCCCAGGGCGATGGTGGCAAAGCCGACCTTCTGGAAAATAATGGTGACCGTGCCCTTCTCCCGATCATAACCGGCAATGGTCAGGGGAACACGCTCGCCCTGCTCGTCAATGCGGAAGATGATGAACTGACCGGCCCTGGCCTTCTTGGCGACGAAGGGAGCTTCGATCTCCATGAGGGTAACGCTGGCGTTCAGTTCGACCTTGCGAACGATCTTGAACATATAGATACCTTCTTTCTGGATGGCGCAAACACCTTGCAGACTGCGCACTTTCCGTATTTTACCTAACAGAGCCATTGTAATACCTTTGCGAGAATTTGTCAAATCAATTATTGCCGGTTTTGATAGCCTTGAGGATACATTTCGGGAATTTTCATAAAATTTATAAATTGGGGGAAGACAAGTGACAAAAAGTGTGCTATACTATAAAGTGCTATGGTCTGCATAGTGCGATTATTTCCGATCAAGGAGGCGTTGTCCTTTGAAATATTGGCGTGGCTATCTGGTGGCACTGATTTTGGCAGTGATCTCCTGGGCGCTGATGCAGTATGCGCAGGCCCACTCGGCACTGCTGGATGTGGTGTACCCTTACATGACAAGAATTTTGCAAACAGGTCTTGCGACCTGGAGCAGCGGCGTGGATTTCTGCGTTTGGCAGATGGTCCTTCTGCTCTTTGCGGCGGCAGTGCTGGCTGTGGCGGTTCTGACGGTGCTCATGCACTGGAATCCCATCCAGGTGTTCGGCTGGGTGCTGGTGCCTTTGAGCCTGGTGAGTATGCTCAGCGCTGCCCTGTACGGCATGAATGAGCAGACTGGGCCCATTATGGAAGATCTGCGGCTGGAGACGGTGGAATACTCCGTGGCCTCTTTGGAGGAAGCGGCGATCTACTATGCCGATCAGGCCCAGGCCCTCTCCGGGAAGGTATCCCGGGATAACAGCGGCAATGTGGACTTTGCTGACCTGCCCACCCTGGCTCAGCAGGCGGGAGAAGGCTTTACTGCCTTGACCTATGAGCATAAATACCCCATCTTTGCCGGTTCTACCATCCCTGTGAAGGAGCTGGGCTGGAGCGGCAAGTATACCGGTGAGGGCGTAACGGGTATGACTGTGGCCCTGACCGGAGAATCTGCGGTGAATCCCCAGGTCCCCGATGTGGGGATGCCCTTCGCCATCTGCCATGAGATGTCCCACCGTATGAGCATTGCCAGAGATTCCGATGCCAATTTGGCTGCAGTGCTTGCCTGCGTTGCCAGCCCCTATGAGGAGTTCCAGTATTCCGGCTATCTGATGGCCCTGCGTTACTGCTACAATACCCTGGCTGCTGTGGACGGCGGTACCGGACGTGCCGCGCTGATGCGGGTGGACAGCCACCTGAATACCAATATGAAAAAGGATCTTGCCACCTACGAGGCCTTCTTCCCCAAGGGGATGAACCCTGTAGACGATGCCACCACGACCCTGATGGTCAGCTGGCATGTGGGCACTGTGGTGATCCCCCGGCAGGAGGCACAGACCCCTGTTGAGGTGTTTGATCCCATGGATGAGTCCGATGAGCGGCTGTGGGATGTGCTGAATCCCCCCACACCCACCGTAGCGGAGGCGACGACACCCTGATGGATACCATGCTGAAAACCCTCCAGGCAGGCCTGCCCAACTTGGGCCTGGACCTGGATGAAACCACACAAAAGACCCTTTGCGCCTTCGGTGAGGCGGTGGTGGAGCAGAATAAAGTCATGAATCTTACGGCCATCACAGACCCGGAGCAGGTAGCCAAGCTGCACCTATTGGACAGCCTCAGTGTTCTGACCCTCCGGGATCTGCGGGGCAAACGGGTGATCGATGTGGGTTGCGGAGCCGGCTTTCCCGGCGTGCCTTTGAAGATCGCCTGCCCGGAAATGGAGCTGACCCTGCTGGACTCTTTGGGAAAACGGATGAACTGGCTGGAATCCGTTTTGCCCGGACTGGGGGTAACGGCAAACTGCATCACCGCCCGGGCGGAGGAGGCGGTTTCCGGATGCCGGGAGCAGTATGACTATGCCACCAGCCGCGCTGTGGCGAGGCTTAACATTTTGCTGGAGCTGACGGCCCCCTATGTAAAGGTAGGCGGTGCGGTACTGGCTATGAAGGGTACTGCCGCCATGGAGGAGCTGGCAGAGGCGAAAAACGCCATCTCCCGCCTGGGACTGAAGCTGGAAAAGGTAGCGGAGTTTCCCGTGGACGGAACGGCACACACGGTGATCGTCCTGCGGAAAGTGGCCCATACCCCACCCCAGTACCCCCGGCGGTACGCAAAGATCAAGCAAATGCCGCTGTAACCGTTACGAGTTACAAATTATAAACTATAAACTATAAATGATAAATGGTTGCTATGAAATGCCAAATCTTTTGAACGTCATGGTTATGAAAGCACCGCCCTTGCAGGGGCCGAAGACCGCTATGAACGAAAATGCGGCGCAGGGTGACACGCAATTACCGGTTGACATTTTGTCGCAATTTGATATAATACGCACAGATCGCAATACAAATCTATCTTCGGGGTGCCGGATGCATTCGGCTGAGATTGGACTTGGTAGTCCTGACCCGTGAACCTGATACGGTCAGTACCGTCGTAGGAAAAGATGCACATATGGGATACATGTATCGCATTGCACTTTTGGTGAACACAAATGCAGGCAACTCAATTTGTGTTTACTTAGACGGGTTTGCAATGCGATACTTTTTTTGAAAGGTTGATCCCTATGTCAAACACAAACAAAAACCATCTGCGTATCCGAGCCCTCTGTGAAGGCGCCATCATGGTGGCCATTGCCCAGGTTTTAAGCTATTTTAAGCTTTTGGGCGACATGGTCAACGGCGGCTCCATCACCTTTTCCGCATTTCCTCTGGTATTATTCGCCCTGCGCTGGGGTCTGGGCAAGGGCCTGATCGCCAGCTTTGCCTTTGGTCTTTTGCAAATGGTCTTCGACGGCGCCTATGCCTGGGGCTGGCAGTCCATGCTCCTGGATTACTTGGTTGCCTACACACCCTTGGGACTGGCAGGTCTGTTTAAGGGCAAGGCCTGGGGCATTTTCCCCGGTGCGGTTTTGGGTAACTTTGCAAGATTTGTGGTGCATTATATCAGCGGCGTGACCATTTACCGGATCAATATGCCCACGGAAGTGGCCCATTTTGGCGTATTTGAAAGCGCGGAGCTGTACTCTTTGGTGTATAATGCCGCCTATATGGTCCCCTGCATGGTGCTGACCCTGGCGGTGGCGGCGGTCCTCTACGTACCCATGAAAAAATATTTCGCCGGTGCCGACCTGCGATAATATCGGATATCTTCAATATCTATATATAGATATAAGATATTGGAGATAGTGAAGATATCGACACACAGCGTCATGATCCGTGGATCATTTTGCGTTTTGCACTGTGCATTTTGCATTTCCTTACGCCCTCCATTACTGCATGGTATCGCCTTGGGGTTCCCGTTGACTTTTTGCGGATATCTGTTATAATACGAAAATACAGGTTCTTTCAAGGAGGAAATATTGTGGATTCCAAGAGTAGGAAGCGTACTACAGAAATCGCCAATCTGTTGGCGATCGCTGTGGTTTTGGAGTTTGTTTCCAATGTGATCTTGCCCAGTTTCAAGCTGGGTGGCGGAGTATCTCTTGCCAGCTGTGTGCCGATATTGCTGATCTCTTACCGTTACGGGCTGAAATACGGTGTATATAGCGGCTTGATTTTTGGATTCTGTCAGATCCTTTTGGAGCAGGACACCATTTCCAAGTTTTTTGACGGCGGATATTTTACCAGCAGCGGTATGGGCTGGCTTTGGATCCTTCTGAATTTCTTTGTTGCTCAGGCGGCAGTGGGTTTGGGCGGGATCCTGCGCAAGTCCACCCAATCCCGGAAGCGGAAATTCATGCTGGGCTCTTTGATAGCGCTTGGCATCCGTTATGGGGTACATGTTCTGTCCTACTGGCTGTGCTTTGGCCGTTTGGCAAAGTGGTACTTTAAACGCTGCGACATTACCACCATTACCCTGGACAGCGTTTCCTGGATCCCGGACGGGCTGCTTCCTTTGGCATTTTCCCTGTTTTATAACTGTCTGTACATGCTTCCGGAGATCGCCCTTGCTATGATCGCGACCTGGATCCTTTCCAATAACCGGAAGATCGTGACCCGGGTAAAAACCCATTAAAATCCCTGCATAAATCTGTTCCTACTGGCAAACACTACCTCCGAACACAAAAGGAGGTAGTGTTTTATGTTTTCTAAACGCTTGCTTTGCCTGGCACTGGCGCTTTTGACGGTGGCAGGCATGGCCACCGCCGCAGTGGCTGCGGAAGTAGACTGCGACAGCGTCTACTGCTTTTCGTCCCAGGAGTTTGCCACTTCCCAGGACCCCCTTACGGGGATCTGCGTGACCAAACTGCCTGATGCCCGGGTGGGCACAGTGATGCTGGGGACCCGGGTACTCCGGGAGGGGGATATCCTCACCGCTCAGCAGGTGGATCAGATGACCTTTGTGCCTTTGCGCACGGAGGAGGATGTCCAGGCAGAGGTCTGCTATCTGCCCATTTACGAAAACCGGGTGGAAAAGACCGCGACTATGGTCTTGGGGGTCCGGGGCAAGGAGGACAAGGCCCCTGTTGCGCAGGATTCTTCTGTGGAAACCTATAAGAATCTGCCCAATGAGGGAAAGCTCAAGGCCGAAGACCCGGAGGGTCAGGCGCTGACCTTTACCCTGGTACGCAAGCCCAAGCGGGGAACCGTGGAACTGCGGGAGGACGGAAGCTTCCTCTACACCCCCAAGAAAAACAAGGTGGGTGTGGATTCCTTTGTCTATACTGCAACGGATCCTGCCGGAAAGGTCTCCCGAGAGGCCACCGTTACGGTACAGATCCTGAAGCCCTCCGTATCCGGTAAGTATACGGATACCGCTGGGGATCCCTGCCGGTTTGCAGCGGAATGGCTGCGCAATACGGGACTGTTCACCGGTGAGAAGATCAACGGAAAGCTGTGCTTCCAGCCGGAAAAGACCGTGAGCCGGGGAGAGTTCCTGGCGATGACCGTCAAGACCCTCAACATTCCCACGGATAGCTATGATTATTCTGCCATTGATGCCAGCTTGCCTGAGTGGCTCAAGCCCTATCTGGCGGCGGCTCTGCGGTCCGGACTTTTGGACGGCCTGCCTGAGACCAGAAACTTTCAGGAGCCCATTACCGGGGCCGAGGCGGCAGTGGTCCTGCAAAATGCGCTGGATCTGACAGTCTCCCAGCAGACCCTGGAGGAGCAGAGTGCCGACGACGAGGAGATTCCCGTTTGGGCAGAGGCCTCGCTGACGGCTATGACCCAGGGCGGCATCCTGCTGGAGGCCGGGGAGCCCCTCACCCGCGGTCAGGCCGCCCAGGTGCTGTACCGGGCCAACTACCTGTCTCTGGATGCCCCCGGGACGGCAATGTTCCGCTAATTTCTTTTAATAGGAAAGCTGTATCAAATTCTAATTCTCCGCCTTGCCTCCCCTGTAGGGGAGGTTTTGGCCTGGAAATTTGATGCAGCTTTTCCAAGTATACGGGGGAATCGTGAAGAGAGAAAAACTTTTAACCCCCAGGGGGGCTTCAAATCCCCGAGGCCCTATGCTATAATGCCTCCGAAAACAGTAGAAAGACGTTTTACATATCATGGATCATTTGCAGGTACTGAAAAAACAAAAAACCAAAAATCATCTCGTCATGATCCTGACGGCTGTGGCGGTCGTGGTGATGGCGGTAGTGTGTCTGTTTGTAGGATCTTCGGGAATGTCCCTATCCGATGCCCTGGCGGGCCTTTTCGGCAAGGGAACAGCTGCCCAGGTGCGGATCATCCGCAATATCCGCATTCCCCGGATCCTGGCGGCGATCATCGCCGGTGCGGGGCTGTCCCTCTCCGGGCATATCATGCAGACAACATTAAATAATACCATGGCGGCACCCTCTACCCTGGGTGTTTCCAACGCGGCGGTTTTCGGCGCGAATCTGTCCATTATCGCCTTTTCCGGCGGTTTTCTCTCCACCGGCGGCAATGTGAACAATTACGGTGTGGGCATCAGTCCCTATGCCACCGGCTTGATGGCCTTTGTCTTTGCTATGGCATCGGTACTTCTGATTTTGGGTCTTTGTACTACCCGGGGCTTTTCTCCCAATGTGGTGGTGCTGTCCGGCATTGCCATGGGCGCGGTATGGACCGCGGCTACCACCTTTTTGCAGTATTATGCCACAGATGTGGGCTTATCTGCGGCGGTGGTGTGGAGCTTTGGCGACCTGGGCCGTGCCACCTATACCACCGACTGGATCATGCTGGCGGTGGTGGCTGCAGGTTTTGTCTATTTTATATGTATGTCCTGGCGGTACAACGCTCTCCTCAGCGGAGAGGCTGCCGCCAAGACCATGGGTGTGAATGTGGAGATCCTGCGGTTTGTATCCTTGCTGCTGGCCTCCATGATCACGGCGGTCTGCATCTCGGTTTTGGGTGCCATCGGCTTTGTGGGCATCATCTGCCCCCATGTAGCAAAGAAGCTGTTGGGTCAGGACCATCGGGTGAGCCTTCCTGCTTCCGCGCTCATGGGAAGCCTTTTGCTGCTGACAGCGGACACGTTGGCCCGGAGCCTGGGCAGCGGCTCTGCTCTGCCGGTGGGTGCGGTGACCTCCCTTTTGGGCGCTCCCTTCTTCATCGCCATTATTTTCAGCCGAAAGGAGAACCGCCGATGCTGAGCTGTGAAAACCTTACCTTCCGCTACACCCGGGACTGCCCGGTACTCACCGGCGCCTCCCTGACCCTGGAGCGAGGGCAGATCGGCATCGTTTTGGGAAAAAACGGCTCCGGCAAGACCACACTGTTCAAAAATATTTTGGGCATCCATTCCCCCAAAAGCGGAAAGATCCGCTTTGGCGGAGAGGATCTTCTGAAGCTGTCCCGCCGGGAGCGGGCCAAGCGGATCGCCTACGTTCCCCAGGATATCCAATTCGGTGCATTGACGGTCTTTGACACGGTACTGATGGGGCGCATTGCCCGTTTCGGTCTGCGCACCGGACCGGAGGACCATAAAGCGGTGGCGGGGATCCTCCGGGATATGGGACTGGAGGATTTTGCCGGACGGAATGTGGATGCCCTTTCCGGCGGCGAACGGCAGAAGATCGCCATTGCTCGTGCCATAGCCCAGGAGCCGCAGCTGATGGTCTTTGACGAGCCTACGGGAAATCTGGATATCGCCAATGAACAGCTGATCCTCCGGGAGGCCAAAAAGCTGGCCCGGCAGAAGGGCATCAGCATTCTGTCGTCTTTGCATGATCTGAATCAGGCCCTGAATTTCGGGGATAAGTTTTTCTTTATGAAGGATGGAACGGTAAAATATGCCGGCGGACGGGAGTGCTTTACCCGGGAAATCCTCCGGGATATCTATGATATCGATGTGACCGTGACCCAAATCGACGGCCGCACTGTGATCCTGGAAAACCTGCCGGAGGGGCATCCCTGATCCGTAGGGCGGGGTCATGACCCTGCCGCAGGGATGTACCGTGGTAATATTTACAATAAGGAGGCTATCATCATGAAAAAACTCATCGCATTCGTTCTGGTCCTTGGTTGCTTGCTGTCCCTGGCTGCCTGCGGGGAGGAAACAAAAACAGCACCCAAGGGTACGACCGTCACCGATATGATCGGCCGGCAGGTGGAGGTAGTGCCCGGAAGCTACAAAAGAGTGGTCTGCGTAGGTGCCGGCGCTCTGCGGATGTACAGCTATGTGTGCGATGTAGCCCTTCTTTGCGGTGTGGAGGATATTGACAACCCCACCCTTACGGAGCGACCCCAGATGTTCGACTCTGTGGCACGGCCCTATGTGCTGGCCTACGGAGAAGCATTTTCCAAGCTTCCCTCCTGCGGTGTGGGCGGTCCTATGGCCCAGGCCGCTGAGGCAGAAAAGATCCTGCTGTGCCAGCCGGATATTGTGATATCGGAATTTGAGGATGTGCAGAAGGCCGACGCCCTGCAGGAACAGCTGGGGGTTCCCGTGATCACCCTGCGCAGCGGCCCCAACGGGGTGTTTGACCCTGCCTTTGCCGGAAGCCTCACCCTTTTGGGACAGCTTTTCGGCACCGAAGCCCGGGCAGAGGCACTGCTTTCCTTCGTGGAGAGTGAAAAAGCTGCCATTTCCGCCGCTGTTGCGGATATTTCGGAAAAGCCCGGCGTCTATGTGGCCGGTCTGGGCAACTGGGGTACGGCAGATCATCTGACCACCGCCGAAAACTATATTTCCTTTACCGTAGCCGGTGTGCGCAATGTGGTGCAGGGTCTGGGGATGGATGGTGTTGGCCCTATCGAGGAGGAAAAGTTCGTGGAGCTGGGAGAGCAGATGGATATCATGATCCTGGATGCTGCCGCTGTGAAGAATATTAAGCCGTTGTATGCCCAGGATCCTGCCATGTTCGACACCTGCAAGGCCTGGCAGAACGGAGAGGTCTATCTGGAAATGGCATACAATGCCTACTATACCAACTACGAAATTACCCTGATCAATACCTGGTTCATTGCCAAAACTGTCTATCCTGAGGCCTTTGGGGATATCGACATGACCGCAAAGACCAACGAGGTCACAAAAATGTTCCTGGGTCAGGAATTGGCAGAGAAGATTTTCGCCTGCCCCAGCAGCTTCGGTGGCTACCAAAAGATCGACACAGAAACCTTTTTTAATTGATTTGCGCTATTGACTTTCCAATTTTGGTCTGTTATAATTTTTTAGAGAGATTTGAGAGCAAGAGAATGTTTCGGGCATTCTTTTGCTCTTTTTTTACGGAAAGGAGCCGATTCCATGACAAAAGAAGCCTTATTTGACTCCCTGGAGCGCTGCCCCGTGATTGCCGCTGTCAATGATAAATTCTTTGACAATGCCATTGCCTCTCCGGCGGAGGTGATCTTCCTGCTGGGCGGAAGCCTGATCACCGTAGCCCAGCGTATTCAGGCGGCCCATGCCGCGGGAAAGTACATCTTTGTTCATATCGATTTGGCTGAGGGTATCGGCAAGGATCGGGCAGGTGTGCAGTTTTTGGCACAAAACGGCGCCGACGGTGTGATCAGCACCCGGGCCAACATGATCCGTATTGCCCGGGATCAGGGGCTTGTCACGGTCCAGCGGTTCTTTGCCCTGGATTCTCAGGGTGTGGACAGCATCAAAGATATGCTGGAAACCTCCAATCCCGACCTTATTGAGATCATGCCCGGTGTGATCGGCAAGATCATCCAGCGGTTTGCTGACGCGAAGGCACCGCTGATCGCAGGCGGCCTGGTGCAGACCAAGGCGGAGGTGACCCAGGCACTGAATATGGGTGCCTTTGCGGTATCCACAGGAATGAAGGACCTTTGGTATTTATAAGGAGAGACTAGGAAAATGATCTATGATGTTCTTGTTGCAGGCACCGGTGTTATCGGTGCTATGATCGCCCGGGAGCTGACCCGGTACGATCTGACTGTCTGTATGGTAGAAAAGGAGAACGATGTGGCCTGCGGCGCTTCCAAGGCAAACAGCGGTATCATCCACGGCGGCTACGATCCGGAGCCCGGCACTCTGAAGGCAAAGCTGAACACTCTGGGTGTGGACAAGCTGTATGCCACTGCCGAAGCCCTGCATGTGCCCTTCAAGCGCAACGGCTCTTTGGTCTGTGCCTTCAGTGCAGAGGAAGATGCCACGGTCAAAGCGCTTTATGAGCGGGGTCAGATCAACGGCATTCCCCAGCTGAAGGTCCTCACCGGTGAGGAAGCCCGGGCCTTGGAGCCGGAGCTTTCCGGGGCTGTGACCTCTGCGCTGCATGTTCCCACTGCGGGCATCATCTGCCCTTACGATCTGACCATTGCCGCTGCCGGTAACGCCATGGACAACGGCGCTGAGCTGGTGCGCAATTTCGAGATCACCGCCATCGACTACGCCGAAGGTCTGTTTACCCTCACTGCTGCCGACGGTCGTACCCTGCAGGGCAAGCGGCTGTTTAACTGCGCCGGTACGGGGTCTGACAAGCTTGCGAAGCTGGCAGGAGATGACTTCTTTACCATCATCCCCAGAGCCGGTGAATATATGCTTTTGGATAAGACTGAGGGCAGCCGTGTGCGCCATACCATTTTCCAGGTGCCCACCAAGGAGGGCAAGGGTATTTTGGTAAGCCCCACAGTGGACGGCAACCTGCTTACCGGACCCACAGCCGCTGTGTGCGATTCCAGGGAGACTACCCCTGAGGGTCTGCAGACCGTGGGAAAGCTCTCTGCCAAGAGTGTGCCCGGTGTGAACTTCCGCAGTGTGATCACCTCCTTTACCGGCGTGCGTGCTTCGGAGAAGAACGGTGATTTTATCATCGAAAAGAGCAAAAATAACGAAAACCTCATCCATGTTGCCGCCATCGACTCCCCCGGCCTGACCGCCTGCGTCGCCATTGCCGAGTACGCGGTGGGACTTTTGGGAGAAATGAAGGAAAATCCCAATTTCTGTGGTGACCGGGAAGATCCCCATGCTTTCCGGCACATGACTGATGAGGAAAAGGATGCCTATATTAAGGCCCATCCCGATTACGGCAAGATCGTCTGCCGCTGTGAGACGGTTTCCGAGGGCGAGATCCGCAGTGCCATTCGCCGCAATCCCCCGGCTTTGGACCTGGATGGCGTGAAGCGCCGTACCCGTTCCGGCATGGGCCGCTGCCAGGGCGGCTTCTGCGGACCCTATGTGATGCAGCTGCTGGCAGAGGAGAACGGGGTTCCCAAGGAAGCCATTACCAAAAACGGCGGTGACTCTTATATGGTCACCGGCAAGCTGTAAGCTCCGAAGGGGAGGATGAATACGATGATGACACATGATATTGTTGTTGTGGGCGGCGGCCCAGCCGGTATGGCTGCGGCGGTTGCCGCTTTCGATGCCGGCTGCAGGGACGTTGTGATCCTGGACCGGGAGCCCCAGCTGGGCGGTATTCTGCGCCAGTGCATCCACAACGGCTTCGGCCTGCACAAGCTGGGAACGGAGCTGACCGGCCCGGAATATGCCGCTGTCTACGCCAAAAAGGTGGAGGAGCGGGGTATCCGTACTTACCTGGAGACCACCGTTACCCGGGTCACCGAGGACAAGGTGGTCACCGCCCAGAATCGGGAAGGTCTTCTGAAGATCCAGGCCAAGGCCGTGATTTTGTCCATGGGCTGCCGGGAGCGGAGCCGTGGCGCCCTGAATATCAGCGGTACCCGTCCTGCCGGTGTGTACAGTGCCGGTACTGCCCAGAAGCTTATGAACTGTGAGGGCTTTATGCCCGGCAAGAAGGTAGTCATTTTGGGCTCCGGCGATATTGGCCTGATCATGGCCCGGCGTATGACCCTGGAGGGGGCCAAGGTGGAGGCTGTGTGTGAGCTGATGCCCTATTCCGGCGGTCTGAAGCGAAATATCGTCCAGTGCCTGCAGGACTTTGGCATTCCTCTGTACCTGAGTACCACTGTGGCGAAGATCCACGGTGAAAAGCGCCTGGAGGGCGTGACCATTGCCCAGGTGGACGAAAACCGCCAAATCATGGAATCCACTGCCCGGTATATCCCCTGCGATACCCTGCTTCTTTCCGTGGGTCTGATCCCGGAAAATGAGCTGAGCCGTGAGGCCGGTGTGCCGTTGAGCCCCATTACCTCCGGTCCTTTGGTGGACGAAAACCGGCAGACCCAGATCCCCGGCATTTTTGCCTGCGGCAATGTGGCCCAGGTCCATGACCTAGTGGACTATGTTTCCGATGAGGCGGAGCTGGCCGGTGCCGGTGCGGCTGCCTATGCCGCCGGAAAGACTGCCACCGCGGAGGCCTTGCAGACGGTACCCGGAAACGGCGTGCGCTATGTTCTGCCCCAGTTTGTCCACAGAGGTCAGGATGTATCTTTGTTTATGCGTGTGACAGAGCCCTTGGGCAAGGTCCGCTTTACCGTAAAGAGCGGTCAGACCGTACTGGCCACCGCTGTGCGGCCCCAGGTGGCCCCCGGTGAAATGGAGCGGATCAACCTGAAGTCCCAGGCTTTGGATATGGCAGTGGCTCCCATTACAGTGAGCCTGGAGGTAGTGGAATGAAAAAAGAACTGACTTGTATCATCTGCCCCAGAGGCTGCAGCCTGGTGGTGGATACCGAAACTATGACCGTCACCGGCAATAACTGCGCCCGGGGCGTGAAATACGGAATCGAAGAAGCCACCCACCCGGTCAGAACCGTCACTTCCATCTTGCGTGTTGCCAACCGTTGTGATAGTATGGTCAGTGTAAAAACTGCCGCCCCCATTGCCAAGGAGGATATGTTCCAGGCTATGGAGGTGATCCGCGCTACCCAGGTCAATGCCCCCATTGCCATCGGAGATGTGCTGATCGCCAATGTCTGCGGTACGGATATCGTGGCAACCAAAGATATCAGATAAATTCCAATTGGAAGGAAACGGCTTATGGAACGCATCAAAAATATCAAACTGTATCTGTTCGATATGGATGGAACGCTGTATTTGGGTGACCGGCTGTATGATTTTACGGCAGAATTGCTGGAAACCATCAAGGCCACCGGTGGCCGGTATATGTTTATGACCAACAATTCCTCCAAAAGTGTCAGCGCCTACATTGAAAAGCTGGCAAAGCTGGGGATCACCGCCACCTACGACGAGTTTATCACCTCCTCCCAGGCAACGGCCTGGTATCTGAAGAAGAACCATCCCGGAAAGACCCTCTATGTCTGCGGTACCCGTTCTTTGAAGGAGGAGCTGGCAGGCCAGGGCTTTGCCATTACCGAGGATGTGGAGAAGACCGAGTGCATCGTCATGGGCTTTGATACGGAGCTGACCTTCCGGAAACTCCATGATGTGAGCTTTATGCTCAGCACCCGGGAGCTTCCCTATATTGCCACTAACCCGGACTATGTGTGCCCCACGGAGTTTGGCAGTGTGCCGGACTGCGGCAGTGTGTGCGATATGATCTTCAACGCCACCGGAAAGCGCCCCCTGGTGATCGGAAAGCCTGAGCCGCTGATGCCCCAGCTTGCCATGGAGCACACGGGCTATACAAAAGAGCAGACTGCCGTCATCGGCGACCGGATCTATACGGATATCAAAAGCGGTCTGGCTGCAGGCGCCCTGTCCATTTTGGTCATGAGCGGTGAGACCACCTACGAGATCCTGGAAGCCTCTCCGGAAAAGCCCCACCTGGTACTGGAAAGCGCCGCCGAGATCCTGAAGGAACTGAAAAAGTAACAAAAATGCTGCCATTTCTGAGGAATTACCCCAGAAGTGACAGCATTTTTTATATTTATGAAAGATTCCATTGGTCTGCGGGTTTAACGGTAACATGCCAAAAGCCAAAACTGATGTAACGAAACAGCCTTGCGTATTGCTCCGGGTCGATCTTGGGGCAGGTGGCCATTACGGTGAACACACCACCCACCTCCCGGATCATAAAGCCAGTGTCGAAAAAGCCGTTCTTTTGGTAAAAGGCCAGGCGGTTTTTCCGCTCCTGAAGATTGGGGGCTGTGTCGAGGATCGGCTCAATGTTTAAGATTACGGGAACTGTTGGAGCTTCGGCCTTCAAAGCCTCCAAAATCGCCGAGCCGTAGCCCTGTCCCCGCAGACCCGGTTCCACGGCAAAAAACATCACAAAGCAAAAGCCGTTGACGGTTGCGCTGTAGGTAAAGCCACAAAAGGTGTCCCCATCCATCCAGCCGCGGATAGATGCCCCTTCTCGCAGGGTCAAAAGCCGCATAAGGGGCCAGGGCAACAGCTCTTCTTTGGGGAACGCACTGCGATACAATGCTTTTACCTGTTTGCAAAGCCTTCGGTTTTTGGAAATGGAGATCCCGGTCAGCTTCATGCGGTGGCATCCAAAATCAGCTTAAAAGCGCCGTAAGCACCGGCATCGTTGCCCAGGGTCGCCAGCGCAAACCGGGTGTTCCGTGCGGCATGGAACACATCCTTTTCAAAATATCCCTTGATGCCCGTAAGCAAAGTCGCACCGGCCTTGCTCACACCGCCGCCCAGGACCACGACTTCGGGATTGATCACACAGCACAAATTGGCTAAGAATTCTCCCATGTAGGCGTAGACCTGATCCAAGGCCTTCAGGGCCAGGGGGTCTTCCGCCTTGGCGGCATCAAAAACATCCTTGCAGGTAAATTCCGGGTTCTGCCGCAGGCAGGAGGGAGCGGGATCTGCCGCCAGCACCCGCTTGGTGACCCGTACCACACCGGTGGCGGAGCAGTACTGCTCCACACAGCCGCGCTTGCCACAGCCGCAGGGCTCAGTCTCCTCCCGGTTGATGACCATGTGACCGATCTCACCGGCGGCACCGTGGGCGCCGCAGACGATCTGTCCGTCGCAGATCACGCCGCCGCCAACGCCCGTTCCCAGGGTGGCCATGACCACATTCTTACAGCCCTTGCCGCCGCCCAGCCAGCTTTCGCCCAGGGCAGCCACATTGGCATCGTTACCGGCCTTTACGGGAAGACCCGTAAGGGAACCGAGGGTCTTTTCGATATTAAAAACGCCCCAGCCCAGGTTTACACAGCGGTTTACCGTTCCGTCAGCGCTTACCGGACCGGGGACACCGATGCCGATACCCAAAAGGCTCTCCCGGCTCAGATTCTTTTTGGCAATGAAGCTCTGCAGGGCATCGGCAATATCCGGCAGGATCCGGCTTCCGGAATCTGCCGTATCCGTGGGGATCTCCCACTTGTCCAGCAGAGTGCCGGCCTCGTCAAAAAAAGCAAGCTTTACAGTGGTACCGCCCAGGTCCACACCAAATCCGTATTTCATGGGGTTTATCCTCCTAAGTAAGTTTTTCTCATTATACACCCATACCCCGGAAAAAGCAAATTCCAATTTTCCGCAATGTCATTTCGGTGCGCAAGGCCTTCCCCCGAGGGGGAAGGCCTTGCGCACCGAAATAACACCGTACGCTAAATTGGAAAACGCCCTTAGGTTTTTTTGATAAAGGTCTCCCGGCATTTGGGGCAGTGGATGGCAATCTTGCCCTTGCCCCGGGGGACGCGGACCTCCTGGCGGCATCGGGGGCAGTCAAAATACCGGTGCTTCCGATCCCCAAGGTGCTGGAAAAACAGCAAAAACGCCCGGTTTTCCCGGTAGCGTTTGTAGGTATTCCGGGAAAAGCACCGGAAAATGGCGATGCTCATCAAAGTATAAGAGACCAGCGTCAGGGTCAGACTGACCCCGGGCTGACGGAAAAACATCCCCAAAATACAAACTCCCAAACCGGAATATAAAAATACCAGGTTCAGCTTGTCCACACCGTAGCGTCCCTGCATGAAGCGGGCCATGCCCTGACGGAATCTACCCATACGGATCCTCCTGCAATGTTCTTAGTTATATTATATTGCAAATCAAGGTAAATTCAACCGTCCCAAGGGAAATTTAATGGAATGTTTACACAGGATCAAATTTGTGCTATGATAAATCCAAATCAGTATGGGAGGCGAAAACGATGGAGATTCGTTTTGCAATGGAGAGGGATGTTGCCGGGATCCTGGCATTATTGCGGCAGGTGGGACAGGTCCACCATGAGGGTCGCCCGGATCTGTTCCGGGACAAAGCCTGTAAATATGGGGCATCACAGATCCTGACCATGCTCAATGATCCCCAAAATCCCATTTTTATCGCGGCCCGGGAGGAGAAGGTACTGGGCTACGCCTTCTGCAAAATGCAGAGCCACCCGGAGGACCCGGTACTGACCAATGTGGAGAGTCTGTATATTGACGATCTGTGTGTGGACGAAGCCTGCCGGGGCCAGGGCGTGGGCAAGGCTCTTTACGAGACGGTCTGCCGCTATGCCAAAAGCCGCAAATGCTATAATGTGACCCTGAATGTCTGGAGCTGTAACGAAGTGGCTATGGCGTTTTATGAAAAAATGGGGCTGAAGCCCCAAAAAGTGGGCATGGAATTTATTTTGGAGTAATCGGTATGCTGGAAAAAAACAAGATCTACGAAACCCAAATTGTGGATTATACCGCCGATGGTCAGGGTGTTGCCCGGATCGAGGGCTGCGCGGTGTTCGTCCCCAATGCCATTGCCGGGGAGCTTTGCCGGGTGCGTATCGAAAAGGTGGGCAAGACCTGGGCGGCGGGCAAGCTGGTGGAAATCCTGGAAAAATCTCCCCATCGGGTGAATCGGGAATGTCCCGTGGCAAAGCTTTGCGGCGGCTGTGATTTTTGGCATATGGACTATGCCGAGGAGACCCGGCTGAAAGCGGACCGGGTGCGCCAGGCACTGAACCGCATTGGCGGAGAGAATCTCTCCGAGATCCCCATTTTGGCGGCCCCCACCTGCCGGGGTTACCGCAACAAAGCCCAGTACCCCGTGTCCAGTCAAAAGGGCCGGGCCTTTGCGGGCTTTTTCCGGGCCGGGACCCATCAGGTGGTGGAAAATGACCGATGCCGGATCCTGCCGGAGGAAACGGACCGGGTCAAGAAGCTGGTTATAGATTATGTAAACCACTACCGGATCTCTGCCTATGACGAAACTGCCCATAAGGGCCTTCTGCGGCACATTTATGTCCGACGGGGCGCAGTCTCCGGGCAGATTTTGGTGTGCCTGGTGGTCAATGGCAGAAAGCTGCCCCATCCGGAATTTCTGATCGAAAAATTAAAAGCCGTTCCCGGCTTCACTACCCTGGTGCTGGCGGTGAACGAACGCCCCGGAAACGCCATTTTGGGCAATGAATTTATTACCCTTTACGGCCCGGGCTATATAGAAGATACCCTGTGTGGCCTGAATTTCCGGCTCTCTCCCCGATCCTTTTACCAGGTCAATCACCACCAGGCCCAAAGGCTCTACGAGGCCGCCATCTCCCAGGCCCAGATCACGAAGGATGATTTGGTTTTAGACCTGTACTGCGGCGTGGGAACCATCACTTTGGCTATGGCCAGGGCCGCAGGCCGGGTCATTGGCGTGGAGGTGGTGGAGCAGGCGGTGATCGATGCCCGGGAAAACGCGGTGCGCAACGGCATTAGCAACGCGGAATTTTTCTGCGGCGATGCGGGCAAGGCCGCCCTGGAGCTGGAAGAGCGGGGTATCCGCCCGGATGTGGTGGTGGTAGACCCCCCGAGAAAGGGCCTGAACGCAGATACCATCGAGGCCCTCTCCAAAATGTCCCCCCGGCGGATCGTCTATGTGTCCTGCGACCCGGCAACGTTAGCAAGAGATGTGGCCCTGCTGAAAGAAAAGGGTTATATGGTTGCTTCTGCCCAGGCGGCAGATCTGTTCCCCCGGTGCGCGCACGTAGAATCCATCGTGTGCCTTGCACGCGATTGATTCGTCGATATAAATCCCTTCGGGATTTTCGATATTTCCCATTGGGAATCGATATGTGCTGGCGCACGCGATATGCCCTGCGGGGCGAGAAGGGATTTCTATCGAACGTGTCGCCAACGGCGACATATCGAACAGCGGCAACGCCGCTGTATATCGATTTTGCCGTCAGGCAAAAATATCGAGTTGCAAAGCAACATATCGACAAAAAGGGCCGATGTGCCTCAATCGGCCCCGACAGGAGGTTTTGGTATGACAACCGAAGATCTGCGTGCTGTTTATGAGCAGCTAAGAGATAAGTACAGCTTGCGATGGACAACTTCCTCCCAATTGGATGAGGGGTTTGACGGAGTTTTTCCTGTTATTGTAGGAAAAGCCCACGGCCAGATTATTGAGCTATATGAATATGACGGTGACTTCGTGTTAGATGTAATGGACGAAGCACAGACAAAAGGCACCCATTTTCACCCGAATAACGTTGCCTCTGCCGTTGCGGATATTGCAGAATTTATGGACGGAAAGTCAGACTATCCGTTGTTCCCGTTTCGGTAGGTCGAACGGCGACATATCGACAAAACAAGTAGGGACACCCCCGGGGGTGTCCCTACGGTATTATCATTTTATGTAAGAAAGAATTTCCTTTACATCCACGCCGCGGACATCGGTATTGTGCTTTACCGTGAGGGCGGCGCCGATACCGGCGGCTTCACCCATGGCAAGGCAGTTGGGCATGACCCGGATGCTGGCCAGGGCGGCACGTTCCATGGAAACGCTTCTGCCGGAAACCAGCAGATTCTTCACCCCTAGGGGGATCATGCACCGCCAGGGGATGCCGTGGCTTTCACCGGCGGTGTACTGGTAGAGCTTCATGCCCTGCATGGAGGGGGGAACCTTGCCGTGGCAGTCCAGATGGTAGCTGTTGCGGCAGATCTCGTCGTCAAAGGAACGGCGGGCCATATAGTCTTCCAATGTGATGGTGTATTCACCCTTGATCCTTCGGGACTCCCGGGTGCCGATGCCGGTGGCGGTGGTAACGATGCAGGCATCGGCAAAGATCTCCGGCTCAAAATCCTTCAGAGCCTGCAGATACTGCTCTGCCATCTGACGGCCCTTGACCATGGCGGCACTGACGGCCTCGGGATCTGTGGAATCCAAGCTGTAGAGATGGCCGGCGTTGGCGATCAGCACGCCGTTGCCCCAGTAGGCGGGGATGAAATGCTTGCAAAGCAGAGGATATTTCTTGCTGTCGATGATATTGCGCCAAAGGCCCTCCTTGGGACCGCTGCCCAGGATCTTGTCGCCCCGCTTTTCCAGGTGGCAGTTGGCGATAATGAAGCACAGGGAGGCAGGCTGCAGGTGACCCAGCTCGTCGCCCATCTCAAAGGGAACGCCGCTGAAGGTGGCCACATCTGCGTCGCCGGTGCAGTCAATATAGGTTTTTGCCTTGTAGGGGGTCAGGCCAGCTTTGTTGGCAACGATCAGAGCCTGGATGCTGCCGTCTTCGACCACGGCATCCACCACCCGGCTGTCAAAGAGGACCTGCACACCGGCTTCGGCAAGCATTTCGTCATAGACCGTTTTGACCATCTCCGGGTACAGCTCGACCCAGCGGTACTTCTCCATGGGAAGTCCCGCTTTCTTCTTATAGCGATCCAGGATCTCCAGGGGAATGGAGCGGTAAATGACCTTTTCCATATCGTCAAAGGGAGCCCATTTGGAGACCAGGCCTACAGTTGCCATACCGCCCAGGCAGGCGGCAGCCTCGATCACCAGGACCTTGACGCCCATGCGACCGGCGGCAATGGCGGCGGCGCAGCCGGCAGGACCGCCACCGGCAATGATCACATCATATTCCTTGGGTGCGTTCTTCACAGTAATCTGCACGGAAAATACCTCCACAGTTTGATTTCCCTTATTATATACCAGAATCCACAGAAAAAGCTATACAGATTCCTTGAAAAAAAGACAGCTATTCGCAGGGTACATTTGACAAACGGGTTTATTTGCGCTATAATACCGGAAATTTCATAGGACAGTTCGAAACCATCCTGTCGGTAAACAAAACTAGGGAAAGGGATGGGCGCGGTGCGCCCTTTTTTGTTATGCAAAAGCGATCCAAAGCCATGGCCCACGGGGCCATGATCGCGGCACTGTATGTGCTGCTGACCTATTTACAGAATTTTATTTTTCCAAACTCCGCCTCCGGGGCGATCCAGTTCCGGGCATCGGAGGCACTGTGCGTTTTGGCACTGTTCACGCCCAATGCCATTTGGGGGCTGAGTGTGGGCTGCTTGCTGTTTAATTTGAGTCTTGCGGGAGCGCTTCCCCTGGACCCGGTCTGCGGCACCCTGGCCACACTGCTTGCCACCTGGGGGATGTATACCACCCGGAAGCTGTGTATCCTTGGGATCCCGTTACCGGCGCTGATACTGCCGGCTTTCTTTAACGCCCTGATCGTAGGCTGGGAGCTTACGGTGTATATCGGCTACAGCTATTGGTTCAATTTCGGCTGTGTGGCCCTGGGAGAGCTGGGGGTGCTTTTCACCCTGGGACTTGCTTTGTACCTGGGCATCCGCAAACGCGGCCTGAACCGGCTTTTTTGATATACAAAATGCCTTCTTTTTTAAGAAATCTGTATAGCCTTTTGGGGGTATATGGTTTATAATGGGAGAAAATTCTGAGTGGAGGGAATGGATATGATCCGCTTACAGTTTGACGCGTCACAAATTGCCGGATTGGAGCAGGGCCTTGCCCTGGCGGCCCGAACCCGTGGCTTTTCTATGGGAGAGGGAGGCGTTTTGGTGTCCGTGGGTCGATGCCCCAAGGGACTGCGCCTGGAAGGCCGAAAGGGTCAGTACAGTCTGTACTATGGGGAACGGGTGAGCTTTTTCCGGGGAATCGCCCTGCTGGTGGGCAATCTGGAGCAGGGAAAAACAGCATTTTCCTATAGCCAAAGCCCCAGCCTGGACCTGTGCGGCGGTATGCTGGACTGCTCCCGCAATGCTGTTGCCAATACCCGGACGGTGCTGGATCACCTGGCCTTTTCGGCTCTGATGGGTCTGAACTGCGTGATGCTCTACACCGAGGATACTTACACCGTGGAGGGGTATCCCTATTTTGGTTATATGCGGGGCCGCTACACTCCCGAGGAGCTGAAGACCTTTGACGATGCGGCTTACAGCCTGGGCATTGAGCTGATCCCCTGCATACAGACCCTGGCCCATCTGAAGACCACTCTGCGATGGGAATATGCTGCCAAAATGAAGGATGACGGCGATGTGCTGCTCATCGGTGAGGAGCAGACCTACGCATTCATCGAGGCCATGCTCAGATCCCTGCGGCCCTGCTTCCGCTCCAACCGGATCCATATCGGCATGGATGAGGCCTGGGGTGTGGGCCGGGGCAATTATATGAACAAGCACGGCTATCGGGACCGGTTCGAGATTTTGTCCGAGCATTTGAACAAGGTCTGTGCCCTTACGGAAAAATACGGGTTCCGGCCTATGATGTGGAGCGATATGTTCTTCCGTATCGGCTCGAAAAAGCATACTTATTACGATCCCGATGTCCGGTTCCCGGAGAATATCTCCGAAATGATCCCGGCAAACATAGATATGGTCTACTGGGACTATTACAGCACCGATGTGGAGCGGTACAAGGCTATGATCCGGGGCCATCAGCAGCTGCAAAGACCCCTGGTCTTTGCCGGTGCGGTGTATAAATGGCAGGGGTTAGCCCCCAACCATACTATGACCTTTGCGGTGACCCATCCTGCACTGCAGGCCTGCCGGGAGCTGGGGGTAAAAGAGGTCTTTGCCACCATGTGGGGGGATGACGGCGGTGAGATCAGCCAGGACACCATGCTTTTGGGTATGCAGCTGTTTGCCGAGTATAATTATCAGGATACGGTGACCCGGGAAGATCTGATGGATACCTTCCGTCTGTGTACCGGCTTTTCCGGGGAGGATCAGTGGAAGCTGGCCATTGATGACCTGGATGATACGGATATCTATTCCATGCGTGCGCCCCTGAGCAAGCAGATCTTGTACATGGATGTACTCCAGGGGCTGCTGGACAAGCATTTCCGGGACTTGGACCTGGGCAGCTTCTACGATCAGAAGCTTGCGGAGCTTGCCGCATTGGAGCCCTGCCCCAGACTGGAAAAGCTGTACAATTACTACAGGACCCTGACCCCCATCCTGAAAAAGAAATGGAATCTGGGCATCCGCATCCGGGATGCCTATCAGGCCGGGGACAAAGGGACTTTGGCAGACTGCGCGAAGGTATGCCAGGAGCTTCTGTGTTTGTATGAAGCCTTCCATGAGGCTGCTTATGCTTTGTGGATGGAGGAGAACAAGCCCTTCGGCTTTGATCGGCTGGATCTGCGCCTGGGCGGAGCCATCCGGCGCATCCGTACCGCAAAGACCCGGCTGGAGGCCTACTGCTGTGGAGAGCTGCCCCGGCTGGAGGAGCTGGAGGAGGAAATTTTGTACCTGGAACCCTCCCGAGCAGGAAAATTGCCCTATGGTAAGCTCTATAAGACCGTTTCCACCGTCTCTGCTGAGTGGGGCTAAACTGGGAATAAACGGAAAAATCGGCTCTTCGGAGCCGATTTTTATAAGGAAGTGCAAAATGCAAAGTGATCCACGGATTACCACATATAACTCGTAACTGCTTCGTTTATGGTCAAAATGCGAGTGTGTGCAAGGTGGAAACATTTGGAGTCGGTGAAAATACACAAAAAATCGGAAAAGTGTTGACATACCCGGCTTGTTTATGGTATATTGCATAAACACATAAATATTTTTTGGGAAAAAGGGTACCCTTTTTCCATTCTCACCGAAGGTGAGAATGATGATCCATTGGCTTTTTCGGCAAATTGCCGTTAATGCATAATGGGTGCAAGTTCCGCATATCCTATTCGGGCAGGTTTTCTGTTAGTTGGTAGCGGCAGAAAACAGCCTGCAAGGCGCTGCTGGAACGGCATCCGTATTATAAAATTTTCTAGGAGGAAAATGAAAATGACCAAGCGTATTTTGGCTCTGGTTCTGGCCCTGGTTATGTGCGTTTCCGTCTTCGCCGGCTGCTCCGGTGAGACCGAGACCAAGTCTACCGAGCCCAAGACCACCACTCCCGCTGGCACTGAGCCCGCCGGCACCGAGGCAACGACTGAAGGCACCGAGCCCGTCGTAGAAGACGACTACGATGCAATCAGCACCGAGATCTACAACAAGGTTCTTGGCGAGTTCTATACTTACTACCAGGCTGCCAAGGAAGAGACCAATGTTGCTAAGCGTCAGGCCCTGATGGCGATTGCCGAGGCTAAGATGCTCAGCGCCGGTATCTTCCTGCCCACCACCTCTCAGGGTGGTAACTACGCCATGACCCGCGTCGCTCCCTACACCAACACTCCTGTTCTGTGGGGCAACGACACTTACCGTTACCACGACCGTATCGTCGTCACCGAGCCCATCGAAGCTGCTCACATTGCTGAGATGAAGGCTAAGTGGGGCGAGCTGCTGGGTACCGGCGAGTACGAAGCCTGGGTCAAGGAGTACCTGACCGAGAAGGGCTACGAGACCAAGGATCATCATAACTTCTACTTTGATGCTGACCCCGAAAGCTGGGACGTTCTGGCTACTTCCAACGCCGCTGACTCCGAGATCCTGGTCAACACCTACGACGGCCTGTACGAGTACGACATGGAGAACACCCTGCAGCCCGCTCTGGCTGAGAGCTACACCGTGTCCGAGGACGGCACTGTCTACACCTTCAAGCTCCGCGAGGGCATGAAGTGGGTCGACAACCAGGGCCGTGAGGTTGCTGACGTTACCGCTGACGACTTCGTTGCCGGTATGCAGCACATGATGGACGCCATGGGCGGCCTGGAGTACCTGGTTGAGGGCGTTATCGTCAACGCTCACGAGTATATCCAGGGCGATGTGACTGACTTCGCTGAGGTCGGTGTTAAGGCTGTTGACGAGCTGACTGTTGAGTACACTCTGTGCCAGCCCACCTCTTACTTCATGACCATGCTGGGCTACGGCGTGTTCGCTCCCATGAGCCGTTCCTACTACGAGTCCAAGGGCGGTAAGTTCGGTGACGAGTTCGTTTCCGACGCTGAGGACTACACCTACGGCAAGGGCCCCGACTCCATCGCTTACTGCGGTCCCTTCGTCATCACCAACTTCACCTCCAACAACACCATCGCTTTCGAGACCAACGAGACCTACTGGAACGCTGAGGGCAACAACCTGAAGTCCATGACCTTCCTGTACACCGACGGTTCCGATCCTCAGAAGCCCTACAATGACTTCTTTGACGGCGTTGTTGACTCCATGGGCATGACCGTTGAGCGTGTCACCATGGCTAAGGATGCCGGCACCTTCGACACCTACGCTTACGTTTCCGAGACTGACGCTACCACCTACTGCGGCTTCTTCAATGTTAACCGCGCTGCTTTCGCTAACTTCAACAACGCCGAGGTCGGTGTCTCCCCCAAGACTGAGGAAGAGATCGCCCGTACCGGCGCTGCTATGCTGAACCAGCACTTCCGTCTGGCTCTGGCTATGTCCATCGACCGTGGCGCTTATAACGCTCAGTCCGTGGGCGAAGACCTGAAGTACAACTCTCTGGTCAACTCCTACACTCCCGGCACCTTCGTGTTCCTGGGCGAGGATGTGACCGTTGAGATCAACGGCACCGAGACCACCTTCCCCGCCGGCACTCAGTACGGCGAGATCGTGCAGGCTCAGCTGGATGCAGACGGCGTTGCTCTGAAGGTTTGGAACGGCACCTCCAGCGCCGGCTTCGACGGTTGGTTCAACCCCGAGGCTTGTGCCGCTGAGCTGGCCATCGCTGCTGAAGAGCTGGCCGCTGAGGGCGTTGAGATCTCTGCTGAGAACCCCATCTACCTGGATATCCCCGTGCGTACCGACAGCACCACCAGCATGAACCAGAAGCAGGCCATGAAGCAGTCCATCGAGGCTACTACCAATGGCATGATCATGGTCAACCTGGTTGAGTACGCTACCCGCGACAACTACCTGGATGCTACCTACTGGTACACTGCAGGTAACGAAGCCAACTTCGACCTGAACGACGGCTCCGGCTGGGGTCCCGACTACGGTGATCCTCAGACCTACCTGGACACCATGCTGCCTGACTACGCTGGCTACATGACCAAGAGCCTGGGTATTTTCTAATCGAAGGCCTGATCGCATAAACCTCAGGAGGATGGACTTCGGTTCATCCTCCTGAACTGCCTAATTGACAGAAAATGCTGCCCTCAGTGTTTTTAGAGGGAAGGCAAAGCATTGAGGGCAGTATTTTCTAAAAGATCCAATACATGAGATGAGTGAACGAGTATGAGTAAGTATTTAATCAAACGTATCCTCAGGAGTCTGGTTTCGGTGGTGATCGTCATCGCGGTGATCATGGTGATGATCTACTCCTTCCTGGATAAGCGTTCTATCTTTGCCAACGACCCGGTGTTCACCAAGCAGAAGAACAACTCCCGGGAAGTCTATCAGATGCAGCAGTGGGAGAAGTACGGCTATTTGGACTATGTGCCCTATGTCGATTACCTGACCCAGGAGCTGAAGGCCGGAAGACTGGACGAGGAGACCTTCAAGTCCGTTTCCAAGCTGGGCAAAAATGCGGGCGCCGACAGTGATGCCGTAGCAGAGTATGTAAAGAAATTTACAGATAAGTATGAAAAGGACGGCTATCAGGTCCGCCGCCTGGACGGCATCATGAAGGGCAAGACCAAAAAGTATCAGGACGGCGGTCAGCCCCAGCTGTTTGCCTATAAGGATATTCCTGTGATCAACCGTCTGTTCAGCTATTTGGGCGGTATTTTCTCCGTGGATAATATTCACAATGCCTCCGGCGATGTGGGGGAACGCGGTCTGGAATTTACCCTGTATGATCCGGCTTACGGCGGAGAGAAGTTCTCCCCTGCCATCCTGGGTAACGGCACCACCCACAAGTACCTGCTGTACTTCGACGGCAATTTCCCCTATATCCATCAGAACCTTCTGACCATTAACCTGGGCAAGTCTTACTCTGTGAATAAGGACGTGGATGTGTTTACCACCATGACCGATTCCCAGGGCTCCTATGTCCGGTCCACGGTCACCTACCCCTCCGGGGTGGTGGAGTTTACCGCTGACGATCTGCACTCTGCTACCTATTCAGAAGGCTCTCGGGAAAACGGTACGCTGAACCAGAAATACTATGTGGATGACTACACGGTGGTCAATACCGTCAAGTCCGGTATGTCCAAGATGGGCTACTCCTTTGTCATTGGCATTATTGCGGTTTTGCTGTCCTACTTCCTGGCGATCCCCCTGGGCATTACCATGGCCCTGCGGAAGGATAAGCTTTTGGACAAGCTGGGAACCATCTATATCGTGTTCATCACGGCAGTTCCCTCTCTTGCGTATATCTTCCTGTTCCGCTCCATCGGCGGCAGAATGGGTCTGCCCACTACCTTCGATATGCAGAATCCCACCTGGATCATGTATATCCTGCCCATCGTCTCTCTGGCCCTGCCCTCCATTGCAAACCTTATGAAATGGCTGCGCCGGTATATGATCGATCAGATGAACGCCGACTATGTAAAGTTTGCCCGGTCCGGCGGCCTGAGCGAGGGACAGATCTTCCGTAAGCATATTCTGAAAAATGCCATCATTCCCATTGTCCACGGCATCCCTGCCGGTGTGCTGGGCGCCCTGACCGGTGCCATCATCACCGAGCGTGTGTATGTGGTCCCCGGTATCGGTAATGTGCTGACCACTGCCATCAATGCCTATGATAACGGCGTGATCGTGGGCGTTGCCCTGTTCTATGCGATTTTGACCGTCACTTCTGTGATTTTGGGCGACCTGCTCATGTCCATGCTGGATCCCAGAATCAACTTCACATCGAAAGCGAGGTAATGACATATGAATGAGAAACTTGTCAATCTTGATGAATTTAATATGTCCGATGCCGAGCTTTTTGCCCCTGTCAACCAGGATGAACTGGCTTCGGAGCGGATCACCGCACCCCGGTACTCCTACTGGAGATCCGTGTTCCGGGTATTCTTCCGGAAGAAGATCAATGTGATCCTTTTGAGCGTTCTGGTGCTTTTGCTGGTGTTCATCTACGTCTATCCCATGGTGATCGGCTATGAGGCTGACGACCGGTTCGCAAACCTTTTGGATCCGGACGGCAAGCATCTGACACCTGCCGCGGCTATGGAGCATTACGGAAGCAATATCCATTGGATCTTGGGCTCCGGTGCCTCCGGTGAGTCCACCTTCGATGCCATTTGGTATGGCTCCTCCATTTCTGTGACCCTGGCATTGGTGTGCGCTCTGATCAATATGACCGTGGGCGTGATCATCGGCGCGGTATGGGGCTTTAGCAAGAAATTTGACCTGTTTATGACAGAGGTCTACAATGTTATTGCCAATGTGCCCTATATCCTTTTGATCTCCGTGGTGGTTTTGATCATGTCCGCCAGTTTCTGGTCCATGGTTTTTGCCTTGACCATTACAGGCTGGGTGGCCATCGCCTACTTTATCCGTACCCAGGTCATTATTATCCGTGACCGGGAGTACAACCTGGCTTCCCGGTGCCTGGGTACCCCCATTACCCGGATCGCCTCCAAGAACATCCTGCCCTTTATGACCTCCGTGATCGTGACCCTGGCCGCTGCCGAGATCCCCTCCTATATTTCCTATGAGGTGTTCCTCAGCTATATCGGTATGGGCCTGAAGGATATGTCTTTGGGTAAGATCATTGAGGATGCCCAGGCCTCCATGCTCACTCCCGGTTGGGAGATCGAGTTCTGGGCCCCTGTGGCAGTTGCCTCTATCATTACCGTTGTTTTGTACGTGGTTGGACAAAACCTGGGTGACGCTTCCGATCCCAGGACCCATATGTGAGGTGCCCCATGGAGAATAAAAAGGTTTTATTGTCCGTGAAGGACCTGCACGTGAAATTCCGTGTCCGTGGCAGGACCCTGACTGCCATCCGGGGCATTTCCCTGGATTTCTACGAAAACGAGTCCGTTGCCATCGTGGGTGAGTCCGGCTCCGGTAAGTCTGTCTTTACCAAGACCTTTGCCGGTATGCTGGACAGCAACGGCTATATCAGCGAGGGCTCCATCGTCTTCAACGACCCGGAGCTGGCAGATACGGTGGTCAAGTACGACCGCTCTGCCAAAAATGCGGTATTGCGCACCGCAAAGAAGCTGGACAGCTATTCTAAGCTGGAGCTGGGTGCAGAGCTGTTCTGTCAGATGGAGCAGCTGAAGAAGGAGCGCAAGGACCGGGAGGGTCTCAGTGAGGAAGAGCGTCAGAAGCTGACCGATACCATTGCGGACCTGAAGTTTAAGCGCACCGAGCTGTTTAACCAGCGGCAGACCGTGGACCGTTCCAAGGAGCGTGCCCGGTACTATAAGATGGGCGCTGAGCTCAAGGCCATGGACCTGCAGATCAAGAATCTGACCAAAGAAGAAGCCAAGGCCCTGACGGTCCATAAGAAGGCCGCCAAGGCAGATACCGCCTACAATACCCAGTATGCCGAGAACATGGCAAAGCTGAAGCAGGAATACCAGCAGGCCACCGCGGGAGAAATCTCCCAGGAAACCCGGGAGCGGAACCTGATTTTGGCGAAGGAAATGTATCTGAGCGTGGGCCGATTCGGTGCCATCAAGCGCCGCAGCCACCTCCGCAAGCTGGTAAAGTGCTTCAAAAAGGCTATGCAGGTGGGTGCGGAGCTGAATAACGAGAAGGTCCGTAACGACCTGTTTGACCAGGTGGCCTTCCGTGTGAGGTACCTGGATGAGACCCAGGATCAGCTTCATGGCATTTGCATTTTGAACCTGGCACAGGTGAAGTATGGCAAGGACTGGACCAAGATCCGCGGCGGCAAGATCGCAACGGTGTTCCAGGACCCCATGACCTCCCTGAACCCCATCCTTACCATTGGCAAGCAGATCACCTCCGTGATTTTGCAGCATCAGAACTGCTCCGAGACCGAGGCAAGACAGCGCGCCCTGATCCTCATGAAGAAGGTGGGCATCCCCAATGCCGAGAAGCGGTTTGATGATTACCCCTTCCAGTATTCCGGCGGTATGCGCCAGCGTATCGTTATCGCCATTGCCCTGTCCTGCCAGCCCAAGATCCTGATCTGTGACGAGCCTACTACGGCTTTGGACGTGACCATTCAGGCACAGATTTTGAAGCTGATCAAGGACCTGCAGAAGGAATTTGGCTATACCATCGTGTTCATCACCCATGACCTGGGTGTGGTTGCCAACATTGCTGACCGTGTGGCTGTGCTCTATGCCGGTCAGATGATCGAAGTGGGTACTGCTGAGGAGGTCTTCTACGATCCCCGGCATCCCTATACCTGGGCGCTGCTGTCCAGCCTGCCCCAGTTGGCACAGAGAAACACCAAGCTTTATTCCATTACCGGCACACCCCCCTCCTTGTACAACAAGATCGTGGGCGATGCCTTTGCACCCCGCAATCCCTACTGTCTGAAGATCGATACCCTGAAGGAGCCTCCTATGTTTAAGGTTTCCGAGACCCATTACGCCAAGACCTGGCTGCTGGATCCCAGAGCCCCCAAGACGGAGAAGCCCGAGATCATTCAGAATATCCATGAAAAGCTTACAGAAGCATTCAATATCTAAGGAGGTGGCTGTTGTGAGCAAAGAGAAACTTGTTAAGCATTTGCCGGCCAGCGGCCCCCTGGATGAAAACGGCAGAGAGATCCTGCTGTCCGTAAAGAATGTGGACATCACCTTCGGTAAGGGTGACAGCGCAGTGCGCGCCGTAAAGAACGCCAATTTCGACATCTATAAGGGCGAGACCTTCTCCCTGGTAGGTGAGTCCGGCTCCGGTAAGACCACCATTGGCCGTGCTGTGATCCGGGTCAACCCCTGCGCCGCCGGTGAGATCCAGTATAAGGGCGTGCGCATTTCCGGTAAGACCACCAAGACTTTGGACCGGGAAGTGATCCGCAATATCCAGATGGTATTCCAGGATCCTGCCGCATCCCTCAACGAGCGTGCCACCGTGGACTACATCGTCTCCGAGGGTCTTTACAACTTCCATTTGTATAAGAATAAGGCCGACCGTGTGGCAAAGGTGGAGAAGATGATCGAGGAGGTAGGCCTGCTTCCCGAGCATCTGACCCGTTACCCCCACGAGTTCTCCGGCGGTCAGCGCCAGCGTATTGGCCTGGCCCGTGCCATGGTTATGGAGCCGGAGTTGGTCATTGCGGACGAGCCCATTTCCGCACTGGATGTGTCCATCCGTGCCCAGGTGCTGAATCTGCTGAAAAAGTTCCAGAAGGAACGGGACGTGACCTATCTGTTCATCGCCCACGACCTTTCCATCGTGCGGTTCATTTCCGACCGCATCGGCGTGATCTATAAGGGCGATATCGTGGAGATCGCGGAGGCCGAGGAGCTGTTCGATTATCCTCTGCACCCTTATACCCGCAGTCTGATCTCTGCCATTCCCATCCCCGACCCCAAGCTGGAAAAGAATAAGGTGCTGTTTACCTACGATCCCAGCATCCATGATTACTCCGAGGACAAGCCTCAGCTGACGGATATTGGCCACGGCCACTATGTCTACGGCAATGCCAAGGAGATCGAGGAGTACAAGCGTATCCGGGAGTCCGGCGAGAAGCTCAAGTCCATCACCATTTTGGATGAGGCAGAGCTTGCCGCCCAGGGCAAGACCGCCGAGGATTACCTGCCCAGTGGCGAGTATATCCTGGACACCCCCATTCACGATACCGGCAGCCGTTGGTATAAGTTTGCGTCCTTCTTCCTGCCTCCGGTGGGTTTCATTGCCGGATGGCTGTTCAAGCGGAAGAATTATATGCGCAACTATAAGGCCTGTAAACGGGGTGCCGTTGCCGGCCTGATCACCCTGGGCGCTGTTGTGGGCCTGTTTGCGGCATTGCTTGGCCTGGCTGTGATCTAGTATGGACAGAGCCAAAAAAGAAGCCATGATCCGGGAGGCCCGAAAGCCCAAGGCCCCGAAGGATATCCAGGTGGAGAGCAAGAATACCCGGGTCCGGGTGATCCTGCTGATCTGCAGTGTGGTAGTTGCCATTGTGGCGTTGGCCATCGGCTTTTCGGAGGCTTTTTCCACCGAGCCCGGCTGGCATACGGTGGAATCCGGTTCTCAGACCTACCACTGCGGCGGAGAATTTGCCATGAACTACCATTTCGGTGCTTCCGGCGAGGACCCCACCGACGAGGAAAAGGCAGTGAAACAGCTGTACACCCAGGCTACCGAGGATGCCTACCGGATCTTCTACCGGGAGGGCCAGCTGTCCCAGATCCAGCCTGGAAAGCCGGTGAAGGTGGACCCGGCCCTGTATGCCGCTTTGGCACAGATCCAAAGCTACCAAAACCGGAGCATTTATTTGGCACCTGCCTATGTGGAGTACGACCGGATCTTCCTGGCTACGGATCCTCAGGAGGCGGCCCAGTATGACCCGGTGCAGGATCTGGAAGTGGCGGCCTATATTGCTGAAATTGCCCGGTTTGCCAACGACCCGGCTATGGTCGATGTGAGGCTGCTGGAGGATTCCACAGTGGAGCTGGTGGTGGCGAAGGAGTATGCGGACTTTGCCCGGGACAATGCTATCGACTGCTTTTTGGATCTTGGGTGGATGCGCAATGCCTTCATTGCGGATTTCATCGCCAAAAGGCTGCAGGATGCAGGCCATACCCACGGGTATTTGGCAAGCTATGACGGCTATACCCGGAATTTGGACACCTCCAACCTGGTTTACAGCCTGAATCTGTTTGACCGGCTGGACAACAGCCTGGATATTCCCGCGATTATGGACTATCAGGGGGCTATGAGCATCGTCTTTTGGCGCAATTACCCCCTGTCCTCCAATGACCGCTGGCATTATTTCGATTTCGGAAACGGACGGATCGCTTCGGTATATCTGGACCCTGCGGACGGATCGGAAAAAAGCGCCACGGATAACCTGGTCAGCTACAGCACC
Organism: Oscillospiraceae bacterium; assembly: GCA_015068135.1. GTDB lineage: Bacteria > Bacillota > Clostridia > Oscillospirales > Oscillospiraceae > Faecousia. The sequence goes on from SVLB01000005.1 coordinate 38,720, forward strand.
GAAGATGGCTGTGCAGAGATCCTTTTGCAGACGGCTCCGCTGTATTTGACCGAGTTTTTGGACGTGCGGGCCTTGAACGATCTAGCCGGGGACGGGATCTACAGTATTTGGTTTGAAGGGACCAAGCTGCAAAAAAATGACCCTGATCTTCAGATCAGAGCCAATCCCGAGCTGCCCGATTCCCCCTACGAGCTAAGTGAATAACCAAGAGAGGCTTCTCCCCAGGGAGAAGCTGGCAAAAAATCGGCTCCTCGGAGCCGATTTTTGACTAATGCAAAGAGCAAAATGATGGTCGTGGTCCCAGGTTTCCTGCGAGAAATATCATTTCGGGGTGTCATTGTTATGAAAGTACCACCCCTTACTGTTATAGCTAACTCAAAAGGTTTCCATGATCCGCTTGGTGCCGGCTTCCAGGGTCTGCTGATCAATGCCGGCCTGCTGTAAGAGGTCATATTCTGTTTCACAGCCGTGGGGGACCTGCCAGGCACCGGCGTCGGAGCCGGGGGCAATGAGACCGCCCATGGCGGCAAAGCACTGCAGGTTCCGGGTGGTGCTTTCCAGGATCTTTTGCGTTTGTTCGTCGTCAAAACGGCCCTTTCCCTTGAGGTTTCCCACAGTACTTAAGGTCGGTACCCACACGGTACCGGCATTTTTCATGGCTTCCAGGGCATCCCGGTCCAGATAGGCCCCATGCTCGATGGAGTCCACCCCCGCCAGGGCGGCGGCCTCCACAGTCCGGGCGCCGTTGCCGTGGGCCATAACTGCCTGTCCCTCCTCGTGGGCGATGTGGACGAGTTCTTGGATCAGCGTGGGCGGAAGCCCCTCCTCCGTCAGCCGCCCACAGCAGTCAAAGTCCATAAGTCCGGAGATCATGATCTTCACAAAATCCGCACCCTCCCGGCGCTGACGGACCACAAGCTTTGCAAATTCTGTGGGATTTTCGTAGGTCAGGCCGATAAATTTTCCGTAATGGCCTGCAAGGCACAGGGGCGCGAGGGGGGTCCGGTATGTAATGCCGTAGGCAGGGGCCAAGGCCTTTGCTCTGGCACCTACGCCCCAGCGGTCGCCACCGTCCCGTAAATAGGTGTAGCCCAGAGCCTGATACCGGGCCAGCCGGGCATGGCACAGGGTCTCGTTTACCCGGTGGGCATGGTCTTCAATGGCGGCTTTCCAATACTGCCCGTCCAAAACCATGTGAATATGGCAGTCTGCGTTTTTCATATACACCACACACCCCGACAGCAGAACATCTGTGCGCCGTAGCAAAGGCAAAGCCCCATGCAGGGATTCCCCCGGGTGGCAAAGCCCCGGAAGCCGCCGGCGGTGGTGGAATAGCGGATACCGCCGTTTTGGATCATGTCCAAAGTCCGCAAATAGGCTTCGTTGTCCGGCTCCATGGATACGGCTCTGCGGATATGCTCCAGGGCGGTGATCTGATTGCCCACACCGTCATTGGCAACAGCGGAAAGGTAATACCACTGGGCATTTCGCTCCTGGGTGGAATTTAGGGCATTGATGGCCTCGGCGAAGCGGCCGTAACGGATATAGGTGACAGCGGCCTTTTGGGCATTGTCTCCGGGACTCTGCCGGGTGCCGCCGAAGGGGTCGTATTGGCGGCCTTTACCGGGATCTTTGATCTGCTCGTAGGCGGCGTTGACCTCCTGCATTTTTTTGGCGGCTTCGGTATCACCGGGATTGCGGTCCGGGTGATATTTTTTTGCCAGGGCACGGTAGGCCCGTTTGATCTCCTCGTCGGAGGCATTGGGACTGACTCCCAATACTTTATAAGGATCCTCGACCATGGGAGTCCTCCTTTCTTCCCCGGTGGAGCCAAACGCCACCGTAGAGGATATTGTCCAGAATTTTCTTGTCCTGCACCAGCGGCAGGCGCTCATAATAGTCGGTACACCGGCCCATGGCCATGATCAGCCAGGTCTCCCAAAGAGCCGGGTCGGGGTCTTTGCCGGAAAAGGGGTTGTAACGGCCCTTCTTTTGGTCTTTTTCATAGTCGGCGGCGGCATCGGCAAGATAGATAAACCGCCCCAGGGCCATGCCCATCTGCCGCAGAGTGTCTGCCCACAGATCTTCTTTGTAGACCAAAAGCTCTCCCATAAGGGCACCGAAGGCACCGGCAGGCAGGTCAGGATCGGTGCAGTTTTCCTGTTCAAGGTTTCGCAGAGTGTCCATACATTGGGTAATGGCCTGCCACTGCCGGGGGTAGACCTGGGCCACGGACATGGCGTGCTGTTTCAGCACCGATGCCCCCAGCTTGGACCGAAGGGAGCGGTCGTCCTGCCAGTCGTCCAGGCAGTTATAATAGGCCAGGGCCACATTCATATCCGCGGCATATTGGATGTAGGGACTGTCCGCCCAGGGGCGGGGCTTGATGGGGTGAAAGCCGCAGGCCCGTTTTCCGTGAGCCTCCTCCGGTTCGTACAGACTCATGTGCAAAAGGGCCAAAAAGGCCATGTCATAGCTTAAACACATCCGGGATAGGCGGCTGCTTCGCAGTCGGATGGCACGGCAAATGCCACAGTACACACTGCCGTAGCGGCGTTTTTCCTCCGCCGTCAGTTCCCGGGGATCCGCTGTGACAAAACCGAACATCCAAACACCTCCCATTATCTGCTATCTTACTATAATACTACATTATGAACGGAAGGTAAACAGAAAAAGAGAAATTATTTGCCACGGGAGAGAAAATGATTCAAAACACCGCCGTAAAACACGATACAAATGCAAAAATACAGCCAAAGCATACTCAGCGCCACGGCATACACAGAGCCGTAAATATTGGTATAGTCGGAAAAATGCTCCACATAGATGCTGAAAAGGTCGGAAAAGATCAGCCAACCCGCAGAGCCCAAAAGGGCTCCGGGAAGGGTGTCCCGGATCCGGTTTTTCCGGTTGGGAAGGACCGTATACATGGCGATAAACAGCCCCGTTTGGGATAAAAGCAGGACAAAAAACCGCATTTGTCCAAAATGGAGGAAAAACTCCCCCTTCCAGGCCCGGGTCAGCTCCGTTCCGAACACGTGCAAAACCAGAGTCAGGAGCAACACCAGAAGAAAGCCGAAGGTGTAGACCACCCCCAGCCAACGGGTATGGAAATACCCACGGGTCTCCTCCACCCGGTAGACTGCGTTAAGTCCCGTGAGCAGACCGTACAGCCCCCGTCCTGCGGACCAAAGGGCGGTCAGCGCGGAAAGGGAGATCACAGCCCCGGAGCTGTTGCGGTAGGTACTGAGGATCAGCCGCCGGGCACTGGGCATGAGAGCTTCCGGCACAAAGCCCTGCAAAAGGGTCACCAAATTGTCGGCCTGAAGGCCGGAGTAGCGCAAAAGACTTAAAAACAGCACCAGTGCCGGAAAGACAGATAAGATCAAAAAATAACAGGCATGGGCGGCATGGGTGCTGATATGCAGGGGCGCCAGCCAGGAAAGAAAGGCCCTGACCCGGCGGATCCAGCCCTTGCCGGAAGAAAGATCCATGGATGCTCCTCTTTTCCAAAAGATATACTTACAGTTTATCCACTTACGACCTGCAAAATTCTATTTCCACGAGATTTCGATTGCTATGAAAAGGGTCCGCAGGGCGGGGGCACGACCCCACTCTACGGACATCTTTTAGGAATATTTTCACAACAATGACACTGCGTTTCGGTCAAAATGCAGTGGAACAGGGTGGAAACTGGAATAGTAACTGTATAATATGTCAAATACTTCATAAGAATTGTCGTTATTTCCACCAAAAATGATGTGTTCAAATTGTCATATTCGTCGAAATTTTTCCGGAGCGACCAAAAAGGATTGAAACTGCCCTTTTTATGCGTTATACTTTACCAAGAGAGGATTGGAAACGTTTCCAAACCCCATATCATACCGGAGAGATCCGGAAAATTTTTAAGGAGGAAATCCCTATGAAGAAGATCATTGCACTGGTCCTGGTTGCTATGATGGTGATCGGTGTCTTCGCTGGCTGTGCCGAGGAAGAGACCAAGACCACCGAGCCCAAGGCCACCACTCCCGCTGGCACCGAGGACACCACTCCTGCCGGCACCGAGGACCCCACCCCCTCTGAGTCCGAGCCCGCTGTTGTTTCCGGTGGTTCTGTTTACTACCTGAACTTCAAGCCCGAGTTCGACGAGGCTCTGCAGCAGCTGGCTGCTGACTACACTGCCGAGACCGGCGTGGAAGTCAAGATCCTGACCGCTGCTTCCGGCGGCTACTCCGACGCTCTGAACTCCGAGATGGCTAAGTCCGACGCTCCCACCATTTTCAACATCGGCAACCTGGCCGGTCTGGCTGACTGGGACGAGTACGCTCTGGACCTGACCGACACCGCCATCGCTGCTGAGCTGGCTACCAACGACTTCAACCTCTACAACGAGGCTGGCGAGCTGAAGGCTATCGGCAACTGCTACGAGTCCTTCGGTATCATCGTCAACACCGAGCTGCTGGAGCAGGCTGGCTACACCCTGGCTGACATCACCAACTTCGAATCCCTGAAGACCGTTGCTGAGGACATCACTGCCCGCAGCGAGGAGCTGGGCTTCTGCGCCTTCTCCGCCGCTGGCCTGGACGGCTCCTCCTCCTGGCGTTTCTCCGGCCACCTGGCCACCCTGCCCCTGCACTACGAGGGCGTGAACACCAACGTTGCTGAGATCACCGGCGAGAAGATCGACCTGTTCAAGAACGTTTGGGATCTGTACATCAACAACTCTTCCGCTGACCCCAAGGCCCTGTCCACCGGCACCGGTGACGAGTCCACCGCTATGTTCAAGGAAGGCAAGGCTGTCTTCTATCAGAACGGTACCTGGGAGTACGCTGGCCTGATCGAGGCTGGTATGACCGACGAGCAGCTGGCTATGATCCCCATCTACTGCGGCGCTGAGGGCGAAGAGAATGCTGCTCTGTGCTCCGGCACTGAGAACTGCTGGGCCATCAATGCCAAGGCTTCCGAGGAAGACATTCAGGCTTCCATCGACTTCCTGGTATGGCTGGTAACCGACGAAGAGGCTTCCGCTACTTATGTTGAGCAGCTGGGCGCTGTTCCCTTCAAGAACTGCCCCGCTTCCTCCAACAAGTTCGTTGCTGACGGCAATGCTATGCTGGCTGAAGGCAAGACTTCCATCTCCTGGGCTTTCAACTACACTCCCAATGTTGACAGCTGGAGAGCCGGTGTTGTCACCGCTCTGACTGCTTACTCCGCAGATCAGTCCGAGGCTAACTGGCAGGCTGTTGTAGACGCATTCGTGACCGGTTGGGCCATCGAGTACGCTGCTGTGAACGGCTAATATTTCAAAATCCTGGGGGCGGGCATAAGCCCGCCCCTAAATTGCCCCCTGCGGCACCAAGGGAGCGACCCCTTCGTTCGGGGCCGTTGCCTTGGGTCCACAGTATTATGATATGACCCGAAAGAGAGGTTGATCAAATTGGGCAAGAATGTCCCTGCGGCCAGTGGCCGCGCACTTCGTCTGAGACGACACAACTCGAAAAGCACCATAAAACGGTGGTTCCCGCTGTTTGTCCTGCCCACCTTTTTGTGCTTTATCATTGGCTTTGTGCTGCCCTTCTATCAGGGTATCACGCTGTCTACCTACAATTTCACGGTTCCCAACTTTGGCGATACCCTGGTGATCCCCAATGCGGACGCCTCTGCGGTGCAGATGGAAAGCGTAGGTCTGCAAAACTATGAAAAAGCCCTGGATGCGGGCTTCATGAATGCATTCTGGAACACGGCAAGCTTTGCCATCGTTTCCATTGTTCTGATCAATGTGGTGGCCTTTGCCATCGCCTATGCCCTGACCCAGAAGATGCGGGGCTCCAATGTGTTCCGTACTGTTTTCTTCATGCCGAACCTGATCGGCGGCGTGGTTTTGGGCTATATCTGGAACCTGATCTTCGGTGCCATTTTGCAGGAGTACGGCACCTACCTGACTGCCAACGCCACTTACGGCTTCTGGGGGCTTGTGATCCTGGTCGCCTGGCAGCAGATCGGCTATATGATGATCATCTACATTGCAGGTCTGCAGGCGGTATCTGAGGATATGCTGGAGGCGGCAAGGATCGACGGTGCCAACGGCTGGCAGAGTCTGTTCCGCGTCATCATCCCCAATGTGATGCCCTCCATCACCATCTGTACCTTCCTGACCTTGACCAACTCCTTCAAGATGTTCGATCAGAACCTGGCGCTGACCGGCGGTCTGCCCCAGATCATCGACAAGGAAGCCATGGCGAAGATCAATTCCACCGAGCTGTTGGCGCTGAACATCTTCTCTACCTACAATACCAGCAAGAATCACCATGGTGTTGCCCAGGCCAAGGCAGTGATCTTCTTTGTGCTTGTGGCAGTATTGGCGCTGACCCAGCAATGGGCGACCCGTCGTAAGGAGGTGCAGCAGTAATGGCAAAGAAAACTCCCCGGATCGGTAAGAAATATACCGTGGGCAGTACCATTCTCACTGCCTTCTTTACGGTGCTGTGCCTGGTGTGGCTCATTCCCATTATCGAGGTATTCATCAACGCCTTTAAGCACAACAATGCCATCAACCTGGATGCCTTCGCGCTGCCCACCAAGGAGACCTTCGTTGGGTTTGCCAACTTTGTCAAGGGCTTTACCTTCGGTAACTATCCCTTTGTAAAGTCTTTGCTTTACAGCCTGATCATCACCGTGTCCTCTGTGGCACTGATCCTGCTGTTCTGCTCCATGACCGCCTGGTACATTGCCCGGGTAGGCAGTGTGTTCTCCAAGATCTTCTACTATCTGTGCCTGTTCTCCATGATCGTCCCCTTCCAGATGGTCATGTTCGCTCTGTCCTACACTGTGGACCGTCTGGGCCTGAACACCCCCTACACCATTCCCGTGGTGTATTTGGGCTTCGGTGCCGGTTTGGCGATCTTCATGTTCGTAGGCTTTGTCAAGGGCATCCCCCTGGATATTGAGGAGGCCGCCTCCATTGACGGCTGCGGCCCGGTGCGTACCTACTTTAAGGTGGTACTGCCCATGCTCAAGCCCACTTTGATCTCTGTAGGCATTCTGGAGCTGATGTGGGTATGGAACGACTATCTGCTTCCCTACCTGGTTCTGGATATCAACGAGTACCGTACCATTCCCATCCACGTGCAGTACCTGAAGGGCAGCTACGGCACTGTGGACCTGGGTGCTACCATGGCCATCATCCTGATGAGCATTCTGCCCATTATCATTGTGTATATGTTCTGTCAGAAGCATATCATCAAGGGCGTTGCCGCCGGCGCGGTGAAGGGCTAATAGGAAACTGTCAGCGTAAGGGCGTGTTGCAGCTTTTGCAACACGCCCATTACAGAAAGAAGGCCAGTATGACCATTAAAGATATTTCCGTTCTCACGGGGTATTCTGTGGGAACCGTGTCCCGGGTGCTGAACGATCAGCCCAATGTGAGTGAAAAGGCCAGGGCGGCGATCCTGGAGGCGGCCCGAAAGAACGGCTTTCGCCTCAATGCCAATGCCAAGCAGCTGAAGCAGCAGCGGAGCAATACCCTGCTGGTGGTGGTCAAGGGTACTTCCAATGAACTGTTTGGTTCTCTTTTGGAGACCATCCAGGCCAAGGTGGCCAGCTGGCCTTATCCCCTGGTGGTGGACTATGTGGACGAGGATGAAAACGAGGTTTTGCGGGGCGTTCAGCTTTGCCTGGAAAAAAAGCCCCAGGGAATCCTGTTCCTGGGGGGCAACCTGGAAAACTTCCGGAAGCATTTTGGGGAGGTGGACGTGCCTTGTGTCCTGGTCACCGGTGATGCTTCCGAGCTCTCCTTCCGAAACCTATCCAGTGTTACCACCGACGACCGTCAGGCGGGCTTTTTGGCGGTGGAGCATCTGGCAAGACTGGGTCACCGGAATATCGCCATGATCGGCGGCGTTTTGGGGATCTCCGATATTACCACATTGCGGTTTGACGGCGCCATTGCTGCCTGCGGGGAATACGGCCTGGAGTTTGACAAAAACCGGGACTATGTGAGCGGTCGCTTCTCCTATGCTGACGGCTATCGGGCGGTACGGACCCTGATGGACAGAAAATGTAAGTTTTCCGCCATTTTTGCCATGGCAGACGTGATGGCCATCGGTGCCATCCGGGCACTGCAGGACAGCGGCTTGCGGGTGCCGGAGGATGTGTCGGTGATCGGACTGGACGGCCTGGCCATTGGCGACTATACCGTACCAAGGCTTGCCACAGTACGCCAGTCCGTTTCCAAGCTGGCTATGCGGAGCATTCAGATCCTTCGGGAGCAGATCGAGGGGGACCTGGATCCTCGCCATGAGACCATTATCCCTGCTGTGGACTGGAAGGAAAGTACCGTTGCCATCTCAGGGGAGTGAGGAGACCCCCCTGGGCATTGCAGGGGTCGATTGCGGCACATCGGCCATCGATATTTCGCATCGGATACCGAAAAAGCCCCACGATAGGACTGTTGCCTTACTTGGCCCTGCGTTTGCGCAGGAAGATCAACAAGCCTGCAAGGACGGGCAGGGCAATGGCGGTAATGACCAGGGGAACGGAAGGGAAATTGCCCCTGGGTGCGAGCGTCCCGCCGAACAGACGGTAGGTGGGATGGTCCTCTTCCAGTGTGATCACAAGACCCTGCGCCGCCAGGCGGTTAAGCTTGGCAAGCTGATCGGGAGCAATATAGGTAAGGCTGTTGGGAATGGATACGCCCTTGCAGTTTTCCATATAGCTATCCACGGTGGCACTGTCCACCGTCCACATGGCTCCGGACTCCCAGCGGGTCACCCCCTGAGGGATGGCAAGCTTGCCGTCGTACCGGGCAGGTACGGCAACCAGGGCGGTTTGGTCCTTGGTGTAAAGAACGCCGTCTATGGCGGTATAGTGGGGATTGGTGGCTTTGACATTGTATCGGGCTACATTGGTGTGCAGATAGACCGCAATATCCAGGTTGCTGCCGCTGTTAAGATTGCCGTAGTCCTGATAAAGAATATACCGGGGGTCGTTTCTCTCTACCGGGCTGATCTCAAAGGAATCCGGCAGAAGCACCTCCCGGATGTTGGGATTTTGGCAAAAGCTCAGTTCACCCAAAAAGGTCACTCCCTCCTCGATGGCGAAGACCCCATCGGGGAATTTTTTGTTTCGGGGAATGGCGTAAAGGACCCTTCCGTCGGCACTGTAAAGGACGCCGTCCACCGCTTTGCAGGCAGTATTTCCCGGTGCTACGGCAAACGCGGTCAATTCTGCTCCGAAATCATAAAAGGTGTGGGCAAGTCCCACTCCGGTCACTCCGGCGGGAACGGTAAAGGTCTGCCCCGCAAACCGGTTGGCATGGTTGAAGAAGCCGGCGCTGATCACATGCAGACTTTGGGGCAGAAGGATTTGGGCTGCACCACAGTTTTGAAAACACCAGCCGGTATTTTTTACCCGGCTCAGATCCCACCGACTCAGATCCACAGCGGAAAGGCAGGCAGTGTCGGCAAAGGTCATGTACATACTCTCCACAACGCCGGTGTCCCAGGCTTCATAGCCGGTGAGTTCACCCAAACGGGAGCAGCCGCAAAACAGGTAGTCCAGATCGGTGACCTTGGTAAGCACTAAGCCGGAAAGATCCAGGGCGGTGAGGCTTTGACACTGATAGAAAGCCCCCTCCATCCCGGTGATCCCCGTATGTGTCCCAAAAGTCACAGATTCCAGATTTTTGCAGTTTTTGAACAGCCCATCCATACGACCCTCCAAAAAGCTTACCCCGGTTTCCAGGGTAACGGATTGGAGGGTTTGGTTTTCGGCAAAGACTGTGGTGCTGTCTAAAACCGTGGCATATTCTCGACCATCGACTATGAAAACCGCGGGAACAGTGAGGTCAGTACTGCTTCCGGTGTATTTGGTTACAAGAGCAGTATCCTCCTGGAGGGTAAATTCATAGTCTTCGGTGGCCTGGGCGGTCAGGGGCAGGCATACCAGCAAAAGAAGGATCCAAAAAGCCTTACCCATTGCAGTTGTCCTTTCTGCGCAGCTGCCAGAAGGCCACGGCACTGGCGGCGGCAACATTGAGGGAGTCCACTCCGTGATACATGGGGATCTTTACGGTATAATCGCAGTGGGCAATGGTGGAATCGGCAAGGCCGTCTCCTTCTGTGCCTAACACCACAGCAAGCTTTTCCTCCTGGGCCAAACGGGGGTCGTCGATGCTGTAGGAATCATCCCGCAGGGCCATGGCGGCGGTGCGGAAGCCGTGGGATTGCAGCAGCTCCAGCCAGTGTTCCGGCAAAAAGGCCCAGGGGACCTGGAAAACCGTACCCATACTCACCCGGGCGGACCGGCGGTACAGCGGATCGCTGCAGCCGGGGGTGAGAAGCACCGCATCCATACCCAATGCGGCGGCACTGCGGAAGATCGCCCCCAAATTGGTGGGATTCATCACTTCCTCCAACACGGCGACCCGGTGGGAGGCGGCCAAAATGGATGCGGCGGTGGGGCGCTGAGGTCGGCGCATGGCACAAAGCAGACCCCGGGTCAGCTGATAGCCGGTCAGCTGGGTCAAGACGTCCATGGGGGCGGTGTATACGGGAATATCTCCACACCGGTTCATAACCTCCAAAGATTCTCCCACCATCCGGCTCTTTTCCACCAATATGGAAACGGGGACACAGCCCCCGTCCAGGGCCCGGGCGATGACCTTGGGGCTTTCGGCAATGAACATCCCCTTTTGGGGCTCAAATCGGTTGAGCAGCTGGGCCTCGGTGAGCCTTGCGTAAACATCCAGCTCCGGGGCGTGATAATCGGTAATTTCAATGATGGGCATCAAACGCACCTTCTTTCTTTTGCCATTATACCCAGTCCGAAATAAACTGTCAATCCAGCCGGGGGTTAGCGAAATGCAAAATGCAAAGTGCAAAACGCAAAATGATGCTCTAAACGACACGCAGCATCATTGTTATGAAAATTCCGCCCTTGTAGGGAACGCCGCTCGGCGTTCCGACCGCGAAGCGGCCGAGTAGGGGCCGGTGCCCACACCGGCCCGCTCCGCGAAGCGGCAGTGTGGCATTAACAAAATCGGTGCATCGAGCCCCGATTTTGTTTCGGAACGCTGAGGGCAGCGTTCCCTACGGATGTCTCTCAGGAACATTTTCATAACAATGACGCCGGAGGTCGCACCAGGTATACGGGACGGGGAACCCGTCCCCTTGAACATTACATATATATCTTCCATATCATTAATATCTCCATTATCTCCAATATCTTAATATATCCTGCCGGTAATATATCCTGCCGGATGCTGTCGAGAAAAATGCAGAAAAAATCCTCCTTCTGTGCATAGGCTTTGTACAGAGGGGGGATCTTCATGGAATATGATAAGGAGATGGCAGCCCGGGTGTGGAAACGGGTCCAGGGAAGCCAAAAGCCGGAACCGCCGGACCAGGCAGGAGCCTTGTGGCAGATGATCCGCCAGGTTTGGCAGACCGCCATGCTCTGCGGACAGCTGGCAAGACAGCTGTCCGGGGAGGACCGTCAGCGCGTGCAGACCATGACCCGGCAAATGCAAAGCCAGCTGGACTGCCTGAAGGGGATCTATGCCCTGCAAACGGGAAAACGTCCCCAGGTAAGCCGGGAGCCCATGGAGCAGGTGGCACCGGGGGATCTTTTGCGGCTGTGCTACGGACGGATCATGCAGGCCATTGCCCGGTATGAGGCCCAGGCAGAGGACCCAGAGTACGGCAGGATCTTCCGGGATATGTCCCAGCAAGCCCAGGGACATGGGAAACTGCTGCTGGAGATCCTGGGAAGAAAATAGTTACGAATTACTGGTTACAAATTAAATTATAGGGCTATGCCAAAATCTTTTGAGCGTCATTTTGCGTTTTGCACTTTGCATTTTGCATTCTCCTACACCCCAAGGGGACGGGTTTTTTGTCCCGTGTACCGCAAGCGGACCGTTCAGTCCATAGCAAGACCCAGGTAGGTGGGGGCGGGGGCGTTATCCAGGGGATAGTACATGGCAAAGGGGACGGTATTTCCCGGCATTCGGAAATGACCGGTTTTGGCACCCAGAGCGGCGGTGATCCCGGGCGCCAGGTCCCGGCTTCCCAAAAGCTCCTGCACATAAAGGGTATCGGCCTCCCGGCTGGCACAGATCAGGCAGTTTTCACCCTGATAAAAGCCGCACCATTTCTGCAGATAGTCCAGGGTTACGCCCTCTTGCAGAAGGCTTCCGGCAGGCAGAAGGGTTCTGCGCAGTCGGGCATATTCCGATCCGGTGATCCGGGTCAGGGGGATGGGGGTCCCTGCCTGGCAGGATAGGCTGTCAATATGGGCGCAAAGGGTATAGCCCAGCTTTTCATAGAGAGAAAACAGCCCCTTTTCTGCAGGAGCCAGGATACTGCCGCTGTAGCCCAGTCGTTTGAGAAGCCCATGGGTCTTTTCCATGAGCCTGCGGCATAGACCCTGCCCCCGGTGGCTTTTGGCGGTGGCAACGGCGTAAATATAGGCGATTTTCCGGCCTTCATATTGGCAATCAAACCAGTAAAGGGCCGCCACGGCCTGTTCCTGCTCCCAAAGGGCCATAAACCGGTCCGGGTGAAAGGCGGTGGAGAAAAAGAGATTCAAAAAGGTATCGGAATCTCCGAAGGCTTCTTTCCAGAGACTGCGCAATGCATTTGTATTCATAGGGCATGGCACTCCTTTGGGAAATCTGTGAATTTATGGATAGGTTGGGGTTGCAAGGGGTTTTTTCTTGTGTTATACTGAGAGTATCGTATCTAGACTAGAGAAGGAGGACCCTTTATGGCACGTTATTGCACCATGTGTGGCAATCCCCTGGAGGAGAATGTGACGGTGTGCAACCATTGTGGCGCGAATCCCACTGCAACGCCGGAAGCAAAGACCCCTCCGGTACAACCGGAGCCCCAAACGCCTCCGGTACAGTATGCACCGCCCCAGTATTCCCAGAATCCGTATCCCGGATATCCGGGCTATCCGCAAAACGTAGTATTTGTCAAGCCGAGGATCCCCGGACGGGGCTTTGCGGTGGCTGCGTTGGTGTTGGGGCTGCTTGGCTTCTTTTATTCTTTGATCTTCTTTACAGCGGCTGCCGATATCGGGCAGGTCCTTCCGGAGATCCAGGAAATTTTTGACGAGGCCTATTCTCCCTACGCGCCCTATGGCTATGCTTCGACCATGGATGCCAGGACTTTGGTGTGTGTGGTCTTCGGCATCTTTGCCAGCATGTGCGTGATGGCCATTTGCTTTGCCGTCCCCGCCGCCAAACGGGGCTACCGGAATCCGGTTCAAAAGGCGGGCCTGATCTTGGGTATTGTAGGAACCGTGCTCTACATTATCGGTGTTGTCCTGGTCATGACGGCATGATCTGAAATAGAAAGAAGGAGGATCCTTTATGGCAAACTTTTGCACCGTTTGCGGCAAGCCTTTGGGTGAGAATGCTACTTTCTGCACCAATTGCGGAGCCGCCGCTCAGCAGCAAACCCCGCCGGCACAGTCTGCGCCTCCCAACTATACCGGTAATCCCTACCAGGGGTATCCGGGCTATCCCCAGCAGGTGGTATACGTAAAGGCAGGCACCCCCGGGCGGGGCTTCGGCATTTCGTCCTTGGTGCTGGGTATTATTGGCCTGATCTATGGCGTTGCCATGTTCATGAGTATGGTAATTGCAAAGGACATGATGGACTTTGTGGGCGCTTCCGGCAGCCACCTTGGCGCAATGGAAACGGATGTGAAGCTGGGCATGTGCATGGGAATTATGGTGTATGCGGTCATGTCCATCCTGGCCATTTGCTTTGCGATCCCGGCGAAGAAGCGGGGATATTGCAACGGTGTTCAGAAGTCCGGTATGGTTACCGGCGTGATCGGCTTGGCACTGTATCTTATTTCTATCTGCTATGTGCTGACTCTGTGACGGAAGATCAGTATTCGCAGCCGTCCTCTAAAAGACAGGCCCAGCTTTTCTCTACCATATGGTGAGGACAGTAGGACAGCTTTGCCTTGCGCAGGCCCTCCAGGCCCATGTCTTCCTCCCGGTCCAGCCAACAAAGCTCCGGGTGCGCTTGCCGCAGATACCGGGCGAAAAGCTGGTTGATCACGGGATAGGCATCTTCCAGGATGGCTTTTTCAAAGTGTACATCGAAGGTTTTTTCCGAAAGTCGGGAGCCCATGGTCATGGCCGTGGGCTCTTCGTTTACATAGAGCAAAAGACCTTCCATTTTCAAAGCCCGGCGGTTAGCCAGGGCTTTTTTTATTGCGGCTTTTTCCATGTGAAAATCGGAGCCGGGAACGGCTGCCTGCCGTTTTTCATACCAGGCCGCTACCAGCCGGGTCACAATATCCAGGTTGCCCTCGTCGATGGGTTCCCAGCGGACCTCGGGGTGATCCTGGTAAAAGCGGTTGATATGATTGCGCTTTTTCTGATACTTGCGGCCCTTCAGGTCCGCTAAATCATTGATGTCATAAATATAATCCCAGGAATCCCGGTCCTGGTGGAACCGGAACCGATCGGGGTACAGGGTTTCCAGGATGTGACAGTCCGCCGCCAAAAGGCCTGTGATCCGGCAGGGGATGCCCCGGGCGGCGGCATCGTGAATAATGGCATCCAGGGTGGCGGCGACATCCTTACCTAAGGGGAAGGGATAAACGCTTTTCCGGTTAAACTGAGAAAAAAGGGCAAGATTTCCCTGATGGATGGCGGCCTTTTGCCGACCCCACAAATACAGATTGGCGAAGCTGTATTCACAGCCCCGTTCACCGGCACACTGTAAAAGTCCGGTGACGGTATCCGCTTGCTCCAGGGTCAGAGATTGAAATTCGATCATAAAGCTGAATCCTTCCGTATGTTTTTTAATAGTGTAAGGGTTTTTGGGGGCGTTGTCAAGGGCAGGCGTGTGGAGGGAGAATTTCGTTGACAGCAAACGAATTATTTGGTATTCTGTAGACAGAGAGGAGGGCTTTTATGGAATATATAGCATTTGGCTGGTTCGGTTTGATGGTGCTGTTTTTGATCTTCGAATCCTCCACCGTCTCTTTGATCTCAGTTTGGTTCGCGGCAGGGAGCCTTGCGGCGATGATCGCGGCGCTTTTGGGTGCGCAGATCTGGCTGCAGGCGGTGCTGTTTGTCCTGGTCTCTTGCATACTGCTGGGATGCCTGCGGCCCTTCGCCCGCAGACTTCTGAAGCCCGGGATCGTTAAGACCAATGCAGATGCCTTAGTGGGGACCACCGGCTATCTGCTGGAAGAGGCAGACAATCTCCGCGGCACCGGCCGGATCAAGCTGGGCGGTGTGGAGTGGACGGCCCGCAGTGCCACAGATGGGGTGATCCCGATGGGCAGTCTTGTGAAGGTAGAACGTATTGAAGGTGTTAAAGTATTTGTCAGGGAGGTATAAACTATGAGTGTTTCTGTAATTTTGATCATCTGCGTGGTCGCCGTTGCGCTGCTGATCGTGATCGCCAATATTTTTGTGGTCCAGCAGTCCCGGGCCTATGTGATCGAGCGCTTGGGTGCGTTCCATGCGGTCCAGGGTGTGGGTCTGCATTTCAAGATCCCCTTCATTGACCGGATCGCCCGTCGGGTGAGCATGAAGGAGCAGGTCCTGGACTATCCGCCCCAGCCCGTGATCACCAAGGACAATGTTACCATGCAGATCGACACGGTGGTCTATTTCCAGATCACCGACCCCAAGCTGTATACCTACGGAGTGGAGCAGCCTATGGCCGCTATGGAGACCCTTACGGCAACGACACTGCGGAATATTATCGGCGACCTGGAGCTGGATCAGACCCTGACCAGCCGTGATGTGGTCAATACCAAGATGCGTTCCATTTTGGACGAGGCCACCGACCCCTGGGGGATCAAGGTCAACCGTGTGGAGCTTAAGAATATTCTGCCGCCCCAGGATATCCAATCGTCCATGGAAAAGCAGATGAAGGCAGAGCGTGACCGCCGCCAGGCGATCCTGCAGGCCGAGGGTCAGAAAAAATCCGCGATTTTGATCGCAGAGGGTGAGCGGGAATCCGCGATCCTCCGGGCGGATGCGGAGAAGCAGGCGGCTATTTTGCAGGCAGAGGCACAGAAGCAGGCAGCGATTTTGAAGGCTGACGGTGAGGCCCAGGCCATCCGTATGGTCCAGCAGGCCCTTGCGGACTCCCTGCAAATGCTCAATGAGAAAGCTCCCAACGAGCAGGTCATTAAGCTCAAGGCCGTCCAGGCTATGGAGAAGGTGGCGGACGGAAAAGCTACCAAGATCATCATCCCCTCCCAGATGCAGGGACTGGTCGGTCTCGCAAACGGGCTGGTTGAGGGCGTTTCCAATCAATAACAGATCGAGGGCTGTCTCAAAACGTTTTTTGTCACCTCTCCCGAGGTGACCGCAGCCAAAATAAAAAATAGAGGGGCTGTTTCAAAATGTTTTTCGTAGGGTCACCTCTCCCGAGGTGACCGCAACCAAAATAAAAAAATAGCGCAAAATCTGCATATTTCTTGCAGATTTTGCGCTATTTTTACCTCCCGGACACCCGAGGACGGGTGTCCCTACAGTATACACAAGCGTTTTCGATCCAGTGAGACAGCCCCCCCCTATTTTTACGCCCCGGACACCCGAGGACGGGTGTCCCTACAGTACACACAATCGGTTTCGTTCCCGTGAGACAGCCTCTTGTTTTTTACGGAAGGATTGCGCACAATTGGTTAATATTTACAAAATGTAACCCACTACGGGTCAGTGTCTGCAAAAGTGTCCTCCTGAGGCGAACAAATGAAAATATCCGGAAAAACATTCCTTTTTAGTTGACGAAAGTGGCGGGAATGTGCTAATATACTTTGGATAATAGGTTAGTATGCCCATTATAGCAAAGTATTTATTTGCAGATAGGAGAAAACTATGAAGAATTTGAAGAAAGTATTGTCTTTGCTGCTGGTGCTGGCGATGGCTCTGTCCGTCCTGGCCGGCTGCAGCAAGGAGGAGACCGGCAAGGAGACGACTGTCCCCGCGGCCACCCAGCCTGCCGGTCCTGCCGGCACCTACACAGTGAATGTCAAGTCTGCCGGCGGCATGGCCATGAGCGGACTGGACGTATTCCTGTTTGCTGACGAGGCACTCACCGATATGGTGGATGCCGGCAAGACCGATGAGGCCGGTACGGTGACCTTTGACCGTCCTGCCGGAACCTATTACATCACGGTCAACGGTGCCCCCAAGGGCTATCAGGTGGAGAAGTCCTACACCTTCAACGGCACCACAGCTAACATTGCCCTGACCTCCTCCCTCATTACGGACCAGACCTTGGCGGATCTGGGCCCCAATGAGCTGAAGCTTGGCGATGTGATGTACGATTTCAGCTACACCCTCCCCGACGGCACCACCAAGAAGCTGTCTGAGATGCTGGCTGAAAAGGATGTTGTGCTTTTGAACTTCTGGTTTGCCCAGTGCGGCCCCTGTGCCTCCGAGTTCCCCTACATGGATCAGGCCTACCAGATGTACCAGGAGGATGCCGGTGTCATTGCCCTGAGCTATATCGATGCCAATCCTGATGTTGCCCTGTATCAGTCCAGCATGGGTCTGACTTTTGACATGGCTGAGTGTAACACCACCTGGCCTAGCATCTTTGGCTTCAACAGCTTCCCCTCCACGGTGATCATTGACCGCTACGGTGTGATCACGCTGATCGAGGTGGGTGCGCTTACCAGCCTGCGTCCCTTTACCAGCATTTTTGAGTACTTTACCGGCGACGACTATGTGCAGAAGGTCTGCGTAAACGGCCTGGACGACGTGGTCACTGTGGCAAAGCCCACGGTTGCCATGCCCAGCTCCGAGGAGATCGGCACTGCCATCAACTCCGGTGATATCCAGGTGACCTACCGCGCTGAGGAAGGGGATGCCGCCGATACCACCTGGCCCTTTGTGATCACCGAGAAGAACGGTGAGACCTGCCTGAAGGCATCCAACCAGATGGTGGAGGCCTCCTATGCGATCCTGTATGCGGATGTGGAGCTGAAGGCCGGTCAGGCGGTTGGCTTTGACTATCTGATCTCCTGCGAGCGCGGCGGCGATGCCTTCGTGGTCATTGTGGACGGCGAGGATATTTTCCAGATGTCCGGTGTGGACGCAGAGGAGAAGTGGCAGAGCTGCTATCCCTGGGTCGCTGACGCGGACGGCACCTATGAGGTGGCTCTTTGCTACCTGAAGGACGAGTCCACCGACGAGGGCGACGATACCGTATACATTAAGAATATGCGTGTGGTCGCCGAGGAGGATGTGGATACCGCTACCTATCTTCCCCGCTATGCCGCTACCTCTGAGGACGGTTTTACCTACAGCTATGTGGACATCGTTCTGAATGAAGAAGACGGCTACTACCATGTGGGGACTGTCGATGGTCCGCTGCTTCTGGCAAACCTCATGGGCACCAGCGACTTCTCTGAGGAGCAGACCGTTTGGTCCATTGCCTACGAGGGTGCTGCTTCTGAGTATTATGAGGAGATGGTGGATTACTTCTCCTATGCCAATAACTCCAGCTACGGCGGCTACTGCACCGTCAATGAGGAGCTGAAGGGCTACCTGGAGCGCATCGACGAGCTGGCAGGCTTCGATGCCGAGGACGATAAGGAATGGATGAAGATGTGTGTCTATTACCAGGCCTACGGCACCGACCAGCAGCTGGAAGATCCCATTGCGGGTCTGGCTCCCTTCTCTGCGCTCAAAGCCGTGGAGGGTGTGGGCGTGGAGTCCAACCACTTCTATTATAACCGCATTATCATGCCCAGAGGCATGGTGGCGGAGTTTATCCCCAACCGCACCGGTGTTTACCGCATTACCTCCCATAACGACTCCCGGGACGGCGTGGACGGCTGGATCTTTGACGAGAACCGGGAGCTCCTGCTGACCTACGAATTCGACGAGAGAATGTTCGAGGAGGAGGGCGAGGTCTCCATGGTCTACTTTATGGAGGCTGGCAAGCCCTACTACATTGACATTGCCTTCTACGATGTATATGGCGAAGGCCGGATCGATTACGATATTGAGTACCTGGGCGCTACCTACGATCTGTTCCGCCGCTGCTCTCCCGGCTTCTATACCTATGATACCAACGCTACCGGAGATGCCATGTATCACCTGATCGCCGGCGGTATCGATGTGGTTTTGGGTGACGACGGTTACTACTACCACGACCTGGGCGACGGCAAGAAGGGCAGTAAGATCTATGCCGAGTTTACGGGTCTTACCACCATCTTCTCCAATCCCATCGTTGCCGGTTCCTATGTCAACGAGGATGGCGAGACGGTGGAAGTGAAGGGTATGATCGACCTGGGCGGCTTCGACTTCTCCAAGACGGAGATGGATCTGGAGATCCTTGGCTACCTGGAGAAGCACAATGGCGATGTGGAGGCCACCCGGAAGTATCTGAAGGAATTCTGGGCAGAGGACTACGATGCCAACGCCGAAACCTATAAGATCGAGGACGTATTTGCCGGCCGTTACCATGGCAAGGGTGAGGATCTGACAGAAGCCATCCGCGCCTATGAGAGCAAGGTCATTACCTCCGGTGCCAAGGAAATGCAGGGCTGTGTCCCCGTGGACGCTGAGCTGGCTGAGATCCTGCAGCAGGCTATGAGCAAGTACACCTTTGAGGATGTGGACAACGCCTGGACCAAGCTGTGCTACTACTACGATTACATGGGAAGGTGAGTAACCGATGAAACGAATTGTTGTTTTACTGTTGACCCTGTGCCTGGTGCTGGGGCTGGCCGCTTGCGGTTCTGAAGAGACCAAGCCCGCAGCCACCGGCGGCGAAACTGCTGCTCCCACTCTGGCGGACGGGCAGAAAGAATACCGGGTATCCGTGACCGATGCCACCGGCGCGCCCTACACCGAGGGTGTGATCGTCCGCTTTATGCAGGGCGGCACCCAGGCCTCTATGCAGGTGGTCAACGAAGAGGGCGTGGCTGTAAAGGCTTTGCCCGCAGGAGAGTATACTGTGGAGCTGCAGTTTACCGATAAGGACGTGGCTTTCCACTATGATCAGGAAAACCTGACGCTTACCGCAGACAAGACGGAACTGACTGTGATCCTGGCTAAGAGTGTTTCTGAAGATGCTTCCCGCCTGCATGCCCTTTCCCTGCTGACCGGGGAGTCTGAGGACCATGAGGCATATGCTGTGGAGGTGGGCTGTACCTATGTGGAGCTGACCGCTTCCGAGCGTAACTACTTCCTGTTTACCCCCACGGAGTCCGGCAACTACCAATTCTCCGCAACTGACGCGGATGCGGTGGTCGGCTACTTTGGCGCCCCCCATTTCGTCCAGCAGCTCAATGCCGGCGAAGAAACTGAGAAGGGTGTTACTGTTTCCGTTCGTCCTGACATGATCTCCACCGGCAACACCGGCACCGCCGTGCTGGTCATCGGTGTGGATGCCGCGGAAGGCATGACCTCTACCACCCTGGTGGTGGAGCGCATCGGCGAGTATGTGAAGACCATCAGCGATGAACCCTGGACCGAGGTTGCTACCACCCATACTCCCACTCCCTTTACCTTCCCCGGCGGCACCCTGACCTATGTGGATATCAACGAGCCCGATGCCTCCAAGTATGAGATCGTCAAGGGCGAGGACGGCAATTACCACCTGGGCACTGCCGACGGCCCCATTCTGTATGTGAACCTGGGCAAGGATTCCCCCGTGGAGTCTTTGCAGGTCATCATTCAGGGCAGCGGCTCCTTTGGCGGCGCGCCCATTCGCAAGTACTTCTACGATGAGAACAAGGAATTTGTGAAGAAAGAGGACTATACCAATATCCTGACCACCTATTTTGAAAATATGGATCAGGATGTGGGTGTGTACCCCCTCAACGATGACCTGATCTATATGATCCAGCAGGGCTGCGGCGGCTGGTGGGATGAAACCTCTCCCGACTACATTTTTGATGGCTGCAACCCGGAGCTTGGCTGGATGTTTGCGGTTTGCTACGTAAAATAATACCGAAACACGACGGATTGCCGAAAGCCCCTCACAGAAAGGAGCAATTGTATGAAGAAAACATATAGCTTGCGTCTGCGGATCCTGGCCTTGGTGCTGGCGGCTGTGACCTTGGTGGGCTGCAGTGCCGCCAAGGAGACAGAACCCACCGGTCAGAATACCCAGACCACAGCACCGGCTCCCGGCGAAAAGCAGGCCCATACCGTAACGGTCATGGACGAAAAGGACGCCCCCCTGGAGGGCATTGGCGTATATGTGTATACCGATGAGACCCAGGAGGAGCTGGTGTGGTTCGATACCACCGATAAAGACGGTAAAATGACCTTTACAGAGGTCCCGTCGGATGCCTATGTGGCAGTCCTCAGTGATGTACCCAAGGAATACACCGCTGAGAAGCACTATCCCTTGACAGGTCTTGCTACCACCATCCGGCTGGCGGGCTATAAGGATCCTGAGTATAAGCTGGGCGATACGGTGGAGGATTTTACCGTCACCGATTCCGAGGGCAAGACCCATAAGCTGTCCCAGCTTCTGAAGAAGTATAAGGCTGTGGTCCTGAACTTCTGGTACATCAACTGCGGTCCTTGTGGCATGGAGTTCCCCTTCATGAACGAGGCCTACCAGGATTACCGGGATAAGATGGAGATCCTGGCCATGTCTCCCATTGATAAGAATGAGGACATTGCCGCTTATAAGGAAGAAAACAGTCTGACCTTCCCCATGGCAGAGTGCGATATCAAGTGGGAAAAGATGATGCAGCTGACCGGCTACCCCACCACCGTGGTTATTGACCGCAACGGCGTTATCTCCTTCATCCACAGCGGCTATATTGACAATGCCCAGGATTTCAGAAAGATCTTTGACTTCTTCACCCAGGAGGAGTATGAGCCCACCCTGGTGGAATCTCTGGCAGATCTGCCCGAGGTGAAGGAGGAGGAAAAGGGCACTGAGGAGAATCCCTTTGAGATCGGCGGCGTGACCTCCTTTGAGATCACCGTAAAGGCCGGTGCAGATTTTCACGTGCATCTTTACAAGGCCCAGCAGCTTTGGCTGCAGGTAAAGGCTGACGAGCTGACCATCACCGAAGGGGAGAACAAGCATACCGCCAAGAATGGCTCTGTGTCCTTCCTGGCGACCTCTCCGGACACCAACTCTCCTTTGAAGCTGGTTTTTACCAACCACTCCAAGGAGGATAAGACCTATACCATTAACCTCAGCGCGTTGCCCGGTTCCTTCAACAATCCCTATCCGTTGGAGCTGGGTGAGGTTGCCGTGACCATTTACGGCGGCAACGAGCAGGGCGTTTACTACACCTTCCGTCCCACCGAGGATGGCGTGCTGACCTTGAAGTATGTCAGCGGACCTGCCGGTGTGGGCTATGACTGTGTTCTGAACCGGATCATGGCCGGCGATGTGGTCGTAGTCAGAAGTATGACCGAGGAGGGATCGGAAAATACCGTATCCACCCCTGTTAAAAAGGGCGAGAGCGTAAAGCTTACCTTCAGCACCTTGCCCGATGCCACCAATTCCTACCCCGGCGGCAATTTTGTCTACCTTGCTGAGTTTACTGCCGGTGAGGTGAAGGACGAGGAAAAGACCGAGGAGCTGGAATATACCGTTACTGTCAAGGACGACCAGGATCAGCCTGTTGCCAACGTGAATATGAGCGTTTGGCTCCAGGAGGAAGAAAAGTCCTTTGCCACCAGCGCTGAGGGCGTGGCGGTGATCAGTCTGCCCAAGGGTACTTACACCATTACCATTATGGTTCCCGAAGGCTATACGCTGGAAACCACCTCCTACATCCTCACCGAGGATGAAACCTCTGTGGCTGTGACCATGACACAGAAGGTGGTGGAGATGGTGGATTATACTTTACAGTTGGTGGATGCCCGGGATCAGGGCATTGCCGGAGTGCTGGTGCGGATCGGCACCCAGATGCTTACCACGGACGACCAGGGCAGAATCACCGTGAACCTGGAAAAGGGCAGCTATACCGCAATGGTGATGACGGTGCCTGCAGGCTTTGTCAAGCCCACCGAAGCGGTTGCCCTGCCTGAGGACGGCACACAGACCAAGCTGACCCTGGAGTATATCCCCGGCTCTGTCAACGCCCCCATTGATATTACGGAAACGCCCTATCTGACGGCCTCCATTCCTGCCGGCCAGTCCATCCATTATCGTCTGCATGATGCCGGCAACATGGTGCTGACCATTGCCAGCCGCCAGGCTGCGGTGGCAATGAACGGCACTACCTACGGCGCCAACAGCAACGGCATCGTCCGGGTGGAGCTGGACAGCACCAACCCCGTTTTGCTGGAGGTTTTCAATGTAGGCACTTCTGCCGGCGCCTTTACCCTGGAGCTTAGCTATCCTGTGGGCAGCGCCATGAATCCCCAGAAGCTGACTGCCCTGGGTGTGCTGACCACTATGCTGGAGGAAAAGCATACCGATGGCTGGTACTATACTTATGTGGCTACAGAATCCGGAACACTGACTTTTGGTCTGACCGGTGTTACCAACGAGGCTGCGGCCCAGCTGATCCTGACCAATACCACCAGCGCTGAAACCAAGACCCTTGTTGAGGACGCGGAAATGGTGGACGGTGTCCCCACCGTTGCCATGGAGGTGGCCCTGGGAGATGTGATCACCATTCAGGTGTGCGCGGATGTGGCGGCACAGATCACCACCAGCAGCGCATTGACCCCCACTCCGGTGGATACCCGTATTTCCTATACGGTCACCCTGGTAAATCAGGAGAATCAGCCCCAGACCGGGCTCACCGTCAGCTTCCGGCTGTCCGGTGTTACCGTAGGAAGCCCCGTAGCCGTGAACGCGGATGGCGTCGCCCAGGTGCTTCTTGAGCCCGGCACTTATACCGTGGTGGTGAACCTGCCGGATGATGCGTTGGTCTACGACCAGGCTGCTGCCTTTGTAACTGCGCAGAATCCCAACCTGACGGTGGTTCTGAGTCCCAAGCCCGATACCACCATGGACTATACCGTTCATCTGACCCGGGATGGCGTACCCTACACCGGTGAGGCGCAGGTACAGATTCTCGACAGCACCGATGCCGTGGTCAGCCAGGGCAATGCGGTGGACGGTATGTATACTGCACGGCTGGAGGCCGGCAGCTACACTGTTGCGTTGGTGCTTGCCGACGATACCCTGGAATACGCGTCGGTTACCCTGACGCAGGAGAACCCCGAGGCAACGGTGGTGCTGACCACCAAGGTGGTCGTGCCTGCCGGTATGGACTATACGGTTACGGTTCTCAACAGCAAGGAAGTGGCACAGCCCGGTGTTTGGGTGCAGGTCAAGGGTACGGATTACCTGGCCCAGACCGATGATGCCGGTGTTGCCAGACTGAATATGCCTGCCGGTACCTACAATGTGGAGCTGATTTTCCCGGATAAGGTATACTACTACAACGAGTCCGCAGCCCGGCTGACCCAGGTTGCGCCCAACCTGACCATTACCCTGGCTGCTGAGCCTGCCAAGTCCACCTACGATCTGGGCGTGGTCAACTACGCAAGAGTCTACGATCTGAATACGGGCATTACCCATATTAAGATCGATGGCGCTTTGAGCTACTACAGCGATGAGTACAAGCAGTACTTTGTGGTATTCACGCCCACCAAAGCCGGCACCTATCGTGTGACCCTGGATCGCTCCAATGTGGAGCTGGGTGACTACAATACGCCTTACTATGTGTTCCACAAGGCGTCTGCTTCCGATTATGAGGATAACGCCCTGACCTTCTCTGTCCAGAAGAGCCAGGCCGGCAACCTCTCCTTTGTGTTGGGCATTGCGGCAACTGAGGGTGTGACCGATGTGGCCGTTACCATTACCCGTGTGGGTGAGCCGGGCTTCAGCATCGAGGAGGTCCCCTTCGATACCGCCTGGAAGAGCAAGTATGTACCCAAGGCATTTACCCTGCCTGCAGGCAAAAAGCTCACCTATGTGGATGTGATGAAGGCTGCCACCGAGGATGTGGTTTTGGTGTACAACGAAGCCGATCAGTTCTATCACTGGGGCAGCGCAAACGGCCCGGTGGTGTATTTGGATCTGAGCAAGACTGCACCCTACTATTCTTTCGATATCATTATCAACGGTGATGGCGCTATGGGCGGTTCTCCGATTCGCGCGTATTTCTACACGGAGAAGGGCGAGTTCATCAAGAAAGAGGACTATACGGATACCCTGCTGGCGTATATGGAGTGCGCGGATCCCACCACGGGCGTGTATCCGCTGACCAAGGATTTGGCGTACATTCTGCAAAACGGCTGCAAGAAATGGTGGACACCTACAGACCCTGCCTTTGAGGGCAGCGCTCTGAAGGAAGCCAACCTGGAGATCGCGTGGCTGTTTGCCTGCTGCTACATTGCAGGATAATAAGATTTGGAGGAAACGATCATGAAAACTGTAAAAATGCTGCTGGCCCTGGTGCTGGCTCTGGGCATGGTTATGGCCTTTGCCGCCTGCGGCGAAGAAGAAGCCAAGAAGACCGAGCCCGCTACCACCCCCGCCGCTACTGAGCCTTCCACCCAGGAGGCCAGTGTGGAGACGGAGCCTGTGAACGACAACCCCACCTACATCGTGACTGTGGTGGACGAGGGCGGCAATCCCATTGCCGATGCCATGGTCCAGCTGTGTGCTGAGGCCTGCTATCCCAACAAGACCAACGAGCTGGGCGTAGCTACCTTCAGCCTGGAGGAGGCTGAGTACAAGGTCAGCTTCCTGAAGATGCCCGAGGGCTACGAGGCCATCGACGGTGCCACCGAGTACTATTTCGATGCCGGTTCCACGGAGATCACCATCACCCTGAAGGCCGTTGCCTGATCATTCACCCGACCCCGGGCTGTCGCAAAACGTTTTTTGTAGGGTCACCTCTCCGGAGGTGACCGCAACCAAAAAAATAGCGCAAAATCTGCATATCTTTTGCAGATTTTGCGCTATTTTTACTGCCCGGGCACCTGAGGACGGGTGTCCGGGCCGTATACACGACCGGTTTCACTCCAGTGCGATAACGGTTTCTCAGCGGCATCCACACTACTTGGCAGATTGCAGGAATATTGTACAATTCCAGGCATAAAATACGGAAATTAATTGACAGAAATATACATTCAGGTGTATAATAAATTGGATAAAGTACCTGCTTTGAAGGGATGGATGAACGTGAAAAGAATCGGCTTACTTTTTTTGATCGTTTCTATACTTTTATGTCTGCCTATGGTGGCACAGGCTGCAGGTGAGGAGCAAAGTGTTTGCCAGGTAGTGAAGGCAGATGGCACTGTAGCGGGTTCCTACAGTGATTTTGCCCAGGCGCTGGCGCAGGCTCAGAATAAGACTGATCGCTATGTGCGCCTGACCCGCAATGTTGTTTCCGATGCGGTGGTGGATGGCACAGTCTGTGTGGACCTGGCCGGCTACACCTTGCAGGGCATTACCATTACCGGTAAGTTCTACGGCATGGACTCTGCCACCGATGGCTATATTGGCAGCCGCTGCGGCGTGCTGACTCCCGCTTCCGGAGTGCCGGAGCGGTCCCATAAGACACAGGTCTCCCAGGTCGGCTCCGGAAAGCGCTATTTGGGCGTTGAAAACGGCGGCGGCTGGAGCTTCCACCGGTTCTATATGCGTGTTAATAAGGTCTCTTTGAAGGCCGGTTCCCTGGGCGTTTCCGTGGGCTATAAGGCAGAATTTGCCGGCAGCAGTGTTCTGAAGGCACAGCTTGCCCAGGAGGAGGCCTATGGCTACCGTCTGTGGGTGAAGGAAGACAATGTGATCACCCAGGCCAAATCCGGTGCGGATTTCGCCGGCCATGATGCCCTGACCCTGCGGATCGACAAATTTATGTCCCCCCTCAATTCCGCGGATACCAACAAGATCAATGCAGAGCTTCCTGTGAATGCTTCGGTCTTTGTGAAGCTGGCAGACGGCACCATGATCGAAAGCGATCCTGTGACCTACAGCTTCCGGCAGATGGTGGAGCTGGCGGATCCCAATTTCGATAGCTTCACCGAGGGCCAGCAGGCGGCCCTCAATAAGATGAGCGTAAACTATGGCCTTGCCATGGTGGGCTGGGATGTTCCCCATATCCACCACGCCACGGGCAGCATTTGGACCTCCTACACGGAGGCAAAGTTTTTGCGGATTCTCAAGGATGTGGGCAGCAGCTACTATTACAAGCTGCCTGGCGGCAACTATGTGCTGAACGAAGACGTGGACCTGTCCCAGAAGCAGAAGGACGGCAAAGATATGAGCCTGCGGATCTACCCCGGGGAAACGGTGCGGATCTGCCTGAACGGCCACACGATCTCCTCCGGTAATGCCCGGGTATTCCGGGTGTACGGCAACCTGGACATCTGTGACTGCCATGCCGGCGAGCATGAGGGCTCCATCATTGGCAACCGCAATGTGAATCCCGACAATGCCGACGATAAAGACTATGGTGCGGTATTCTACGCCTTCTATAACTCCGTAACCAATCTCTACGGCGGCAATCTGGTGGCTACGGGCACTGTGAACAACGGCGGTGTGTGCGTGGTGGCCCACGACGGAGATACAGAGGATGCCACCCAGGTACCTGCGGTCTTTAATATCTACGGCGGCACCATCTCCGGCGGCAACGTTACCGCGAACGGTGGCCTTGTTTGGGCGATCCATGAATCTACTGTGAATATGTATGGCGGCAGACTCTATGGCGGTACCGCGGCCAATAAGGGCGGCGGCATTTGCCTTGGCGGCGGCGCGACGGCCAACCTTTACGGCGGCACCATCGAAGACAATACCGCCCTCATTGGCGGAGGTGTCCGTTTGGGAGAGGAATGCACCCTGAAGCTTGCCGGTTCTGTGGTGATTCGGGACAATGCCGCTACCCAAAAGCATGAAAACGTTTCGATTCTTATGAACACCACTTTGGATTTTGACGGCTTGGAGCCCGGCAGCCAGGTGGGTCTGTCTTCCGATAATTACCGGGTTTTGGGTACCAACCCTCAGCTTTCGGAATCTATTTTCAGCGATGATCCCGAC
This sequence comes from Oscillospiraceae bacterium, assembly GCA_015068135.1. Taxonomy (GTDB): domain Bacteria; phylum Bacillota; class Clostridia; order Oscillospirales; family Oscillospiraceae; genus Faecousia. The sequence continues at coordinate 66,706 of SVLB01000005.1, forward strand.
CAGCAGGTACGCAGCCACTGCGGTCGCATGGCCCTGGTTTCCAAGGATATGCGAAGCCTTTCTGCTGTCTCCGGTTTCCAGGTGGGCTACGGACAGTGTCTGATCAACCCCAAGGTGATTGAGGGGATGCCCCTGTCCGGCTACAGCACCGGCGCTACCCGCCGTGCCACAGCCCAGGATCCCGCTGATTGGGACGATCTGTACGCCCAGGCCGTTGCGGTCACCGATGCGCAAGGGGAAACGGTTCTGATCATTACCATGGACCTGATCCGCTGCAACGCCTACTTTATGGATGAGGTCATCGAGGCGGTCCATGCGGCAACCAATGTGCCGAAAGGAAATATTTTCTTGGCGGCCTCTCATAACCACTCCTCTCCGGAGACTGGTATGTCCAGCGATCCGGCAGTGGAGGCCTATGTGGCAGACCTGAGCAACTGGATCGCCAAGGCCGCCTATCAGGCTATGGCAGACCGGGCATCTGCCACCATGCAGACCGGCAGCTTTGAGGCCATTACGGCGAAGGGCCAGCGGCTGAACTTTGTGCGCCACTACAGCTACAAGGATGCCAACGGTGTTCTGAAGTACTTTGGCGACAACTTCGGTACGGCGACCTATAACAGCACCACCAAGCATATTTGGGATGCGGATCCCACCATGCATTTGGTGCGCTTCGTCCGGGACGGAAAGGATATCCTTCTGTCCAACTGGCGGATCCATCCCCACAGAACCGGCGGCTCCGATGCCAGAAAACTGTCCGCAGACGTGATCGGAACCCTGCGCTACTATATGAATCAGAAATTGCCCGATGCCCACTTTATGTACATCCAGGGTGCCGCCGGCGATGTCAACTCTACCTCCCGACTCGACAAGCTGAACCACGGCCTAAGCTATACCGAATACGGCAAGACCCTGGCCCAGGTGGTGGTAGACAATCTTGATTGCCTGAAGGCAACGGATACCGGCTCTGTCCGGGTGGAGAACTACAGCTATACGGCTACCACCGATAAGCCCGCTGAGGCGGAATACCTTCAGGCAAAGACCTGGAAGGAGCAGATCCTGGCAAAGGAGGCCGAGTTAGCGGCAGCGGGAAAGACCATGCCGATGAGCGATAAGGCAGCTATGGCAAGAGAGCTCAGTGCCGGTACTTATAACTACCAGAGCTATTACGAACTCTCCTCTCTGGTGAGCCGCTATACCCTGAACGATGCGTACCAGCTGCCCCTGAATGTATTTGCCATCGGAAACGACCTGGGCTTCTTTACCGCCCCGGCAGAGCTGTGGGATACGGTCAGTGTTGAAATAGAGGCGGACTCGCCTTTCGATACCACCCTCTGTGTTGGCTATTGTATGGACTACCACAGCTACTACCCCTATTACCCCGGCTGGGACGATGTGGGCGCACCCTACGAAAGCTATGAAAGCGAGTGCCGCCGTTACATCACGCCGACCACGGTTTTGGATATGTTGACGTATTGGAAATCCGCTTTGCAAAGGATCTATGAATGAGAAAGGATAACGTTATGCGAAAACTTCTAACCGTTTTTCTGGCAATTTTGGTTCTGGCTTGCCTGCCTTTGGCGGTGCAGGCGGAAGAACCGACCCATGAGGACCACTGTGTCTGCGGCGGTGCCGCTGTGGGCGTGGGTGACCATACCCAATGCCAGAACGTGACCTGGACCCCCATTTCCGAAGCCTTTGCGGCAGTGGGAAGAACCATGGACAAGGGCGATTTCGGCAAGCTGCCGGATGGCAACTATTACCTGGACGGGGATGTGACCGTCACCGCTGATTCTGCCATCGGCAAGCTGAAAACCACGGTCGTGGACGGAAAAACCGTGACGGATAACCTGTCCACCGAGCCTGCTGAGGTGCGCCATATTGTGATCTGCCTGAACGGTCACAGCATTCAGGTGGGGGGAACCAATACCAAGGTGTTTGGCTACCTGCATATGGACTCCTCTTTGACCATCTGCGACTGTAGCTTCGACGGAGAAAGCTTTTCCGGCTCCGTTACCGGCGGTGTGCGGAATTACGGCAGTGTGATCTATACCAGAAGCCGTTCCACCCTGAATATTTACGGAGGTAACTTCCAGGGTTATTCCAAACTCGGCGGCGGTGCCATTGTCATCGCTTGCGATGACTGCGGCGATACCAGCAATGACGGACAATATGTTGTCGATACGGATGCGAACGAATCAGAACCCGCCTGGCTGAATCTTTACAACGGCAGGATCGTTGGCAGCGCCGTTCAGAACAGCGGCGGCACGATTCAACTCTTCCATACTGCCAGCATGAAGATGTACGGCGGTACAGTGGAGGGTGGCTCTGCCGGCAAGAGCGGTGGCGCGATCTCTGTCAGTAAAGGCAGTGTGTACCTTTATGGCGGCATGGTGACCGGCGGTACGGTAGCCGATGCGCCGGAGGTTTGCCAGGTCATCAATGCCCAGGGTAAGCTTTTGAGTACTTATACGGACCTTTCCAAGGCCTTTACGGCGGTAAAGGGCAAGACGGACCGTTATGTGCGTATGATCCGGGATACGGAAACCGATGTGACCGTGGAGGGGACGGTTTATTTGGACCTGTGCGGACGGACCCTTTCCGGGCTGCATATTGCCGGGGATCTGTACTGCATGGACTCCACCACCGACGGCTATGACGGCTCCCGGGCGGGCAAGCTGATCCCCGCCTCCGGCACTCCGGTGCGGGAGCATAAGACCACCGAGGCCCGTGTGGGCGGTATTCGCCGGTATTTGGGCTTAGAGGAGAACGGAGAGTGGAGCTTCCACCGGTTCTATATGGGCATTACCAAGCTGACCCTCCGGTCCTCCGATGTGGGCTTTGGCTATAAGGCCTATTTTGCGGGCTCCGATGTTGTGAAGGAGGCGCTGTCCAGCTATGGCTTCCAGCTTTGGGTCCCTGACGGAAAGCCTGTGACCCGGGCTCTTTCCGGTGATCGGCTGAATGCAGGTCAGGAGCTGAGCCTGCGGCTGACGAACTTCCTGAATACCAAGCTGACAGATGCCGAAAATAATGAGAGAGCCAAGCTGCCCGTCAGTGCTACGGTGTTCTTCAGCCTGAAGGACGGCACGGTGGTTCAGACTGCACCGGTGTCCTACACCTTCCGCCAGATGGTGGAAATGGTCAACGAATCCTATACGAACCTGACTCTGCCCCAAAAGCGGGCGGTCCAGAGCCTCAGCGGCAGTTATTCCCGGATCATGATGGGCTGGGATATCTCCAACACCCACCATATCACAAATTCGATCTGGTCCGGTAAGGGCAAGAATAATACGGCCTTCCAAAAGCTTCTTACCAAAAAGAGCGGCAATGACTATTATATTGCCGCCGGTACCTACTATCTGACAGAAAATGTGGATCTTGGCGATAAGACCCTTTGGGTTAAGGCAGGCGAAGAGGTCAAGATCTGCCTCAACGGCTTTAACATGACCTCCAATGGCAGAATGCTCAAGATCCATGGGCATCTGACCCTTTGTGACTGCCACGCAGGCGAAGCCAATGAGGGCGATATGATCAGCGCACTGTCCGGCGAAGAAAAAACCTACGCCCCCATTTTCTATGCCTATGCCGGCGGTGTGGTAGATCTTTACGGCGGCAATCTGAAGGCCACCGGTACCGGCGTTACTGCGGGTGGCGTGTGCACGGTCAGCCATGACGGTGACGCGAACAAGCCCAGTGCGATCTTTAATATCCATGGCGGCACTATTTCCGGCGGCAAGAGCCTCGGAGATGGCGGTCTGGTTTGGGTGATCCACGGGTCTACCCTGAATATGTACGGCGGCAAGCTCTACGACGGCCAGGCCGCAGGCTGCGGCGGTGCCATCCATGTCACTTCGGGTGGTAATATCAATCTGCTGGGCGGCACGATCACGGGCAGTACAGCCGCTTACGGCGGTGCGGTTCGTATAGAATCTGGAAACCTGAAAATTGCCGGCACCATGGTGGTGGAGAACAATACCGCTACCGCAAGAGGCGACAATGTCTATCCGGATATGGCCACTGCGCTGGACCTGGAAGACCTGAAGGAGGGCGCCCGGGTGTATATGAGCAGTGATGCTTACCGGGTGCTGGGCAATTCCGAAAATATTGCCAAATACGTTCTGTGTGATGATTCTGCCCAGTCGATCCGCAATCATTACGGACGGATGACCATGGTGGACGGCAGCATGCAGCCCCTGGCTGTTCCCACGGGCTTTACCGCCGGATTCGGTCAGGTCTGTATCGATCCGGATGTGATCGAGGGCGTGCCTCTGTCCGGCTACGGAACGGCGGATGTCCGTTTGGCAACGACAGAGGGGAGAAAGGACTATGACAAGCTGTATGCCCAGGTGGTAGCGGTTACCGATGACCGGGGCGAGACGGTGATCCTCATCGCCTGCGATGTGATCCGGCCCAGCGGCAATTTTACCCCATCCATCGTCAATGCCATCCATGCGGCCACTAATGTGCCCAAGGGGAATATCTTCGTCAATTGCTCCCACAGCCACTCGGTGCCGGAGATCAATCAGATAACCAATCCTGTGATCATTGAGTACAATGCGGATCTTCCCAACTGGTTTGCCCAGGCAGCCTACCAGGCTCTGGCAGACCGGGCCCCGGCTACCATGGAGACCGGCAGCTTTGATGTGATGACCGACGATGGCAAGCGGATGAACTTCGTGCGCCACTACAGCTATGTAGACGCCAACGGTGTTACACAGTATTTTGGAGATCATTTCCACACAGACGGAAGTGACCCCGACGTTACTTCGGTCTACAACAGCACCACCAAGCATGTTTGGGAGGCAGACCCCACCATGCACCTGGTACGCTTTGTCCGGGACGGCAAGGATATCCTCATGGCCAACTGGCGGGCCCATCCTCACATGACCGGCGGCGCCTATGCCACGAAGATGTCGGCGGATATTATCGGTACTTTGCGCTATTATATGAACCGGAAGCTGTCCGATACCCACTTTATGTATCTGCAGGGCGCGGCGGGCAATATGAATGAAAAATCCCGTATGTCCAAGTATAACCACGGCCTGGATTATGTTGCATACGGTGAAACTCTGGCAGGACTGATCGTCAAGAATCTCGGCTGCCTGGAGGAAAGACCCACTGGCCAGGTCCAGGTGGATAACCACAGCTATACCGCCTATTACGATCTGGGCAACGAGGAGGAGTACCTGGCTGCCAAGGCAGTGAGGGACGCAATCAATGCTGACGCGACCTTGATTACCGTACAGGATAAGGCGAGGAAAGCCAGGGAGTATGGCTATGACAGCTATTATGAGCTGGGCTTCATTACCCGTCTGTATGAGCAGAGAGAGAATGACAGCCAAAGCACCCAACTGGCTGTAAACACCTTCTCCATTGGCAGCAGCCTGGGCTTCTTCACTGCACCCGGTGAGATGTGGGATACGGTAAGCGTTAAGGTAGAGAATTCGGTTCCCTTTGACACCACTATCTGCGTGGGCTATTCTCAGGAGCATTACAACTACATGATCTACTATCCTGAGGAATACCTGGAAGCCTACTTCCCCGCAGGCACCACACTGACCAACGGCGCTCCCTACAAGAGCTACGAGAGTCAGAACCGCCGTTACCAGGCGCCTCAGACTATTGAGGGTATGATCGATTACTGGGTCACCACCCTCACAGAGCTCTACGGCAATGCAGTGGCAACCGCGGCAGAAACGGAAATCACAGAATAAACGAACAGACGGCCCGGTGGGAACAATTCCCACCGGGCCGTTTCATTGCTATGAAAAACATGCGATAAAGGCTTCTCCCTGGGGAGAAGCTGTCAGCATAGCTGACTGATGTGGGGGGTTACGGGCGGTATCGCTCCAAAAGAACCGCTCCGAAACCTTTGGACCCCACATCCGTCAGCCCTACGGGCTGCCACCTTCTCCCCAGGGAGAAGGCTTTCGCGGTGGGGGCAAGCCCCCAACCTACGCTGCGTTTGTTTATCACGGCAAGTTATGGGAGCCGATTGCAGATTTCGTAACTTTTTTATTCTGGGTCTTCCGGTTATTAAAAACATAATTGACAAGAATACTATGGAAAATTTATAATTAAGTTAGAAAAATACAACCTTTTGGAAGGGATGGATAACTGTGAAAAAGCTGATTACAATGCTTCTGATCCTGACCCTTTTGCTGTGCCTGCCCATTGTGGCCCAGGGTGCGCAGGAAAGTCATACCCACTGCATCTGTGGCGGCGCCGCTGTTGGCGTGGGGGATCATACCCAATGTCAGAATATCCAATGGACGCCTATTTCCGAGGCACTTGCCAAAATCGGCAGGAATAGAAATACCTGCGATTTCGGTCTGCTCCCCGGAGGCTATTATTATCTGGATGGAGATGTGACCGTTACCGGCAGTAATCACCTGGGCGGCAAGAAGGATACCCTTGCCACCACTGCGGACAAGGTGGTCACCATGTCCGTTTGCCTCAACGGCTATTCCATCCACCGGGACGACCGGGCACCCTTTGGCGTTATCCATATGGGCTCTACCCTGAATATCTGCGACTGCAGCTATAAAGCAGGCGCTTTTCAAGGCAGCATCCTGGGTGCGACCCAGGATCACGGCAGTGTGATCTATACCTACAGCGATTCCACCCTGAATATCTACGGCGGCAATTTTTCCGGCCGTGCAACCAAGAACGGCGGCGTGTTTGTGATTGCCAATGACGGCTGCGGAGATGTGAACGGCGACGGCGAATATACCGAGTCCGACAGAAACGCGGCCCGCCCCGGTGTTTTCAATTTCTATAACGGCAAGATCACCGGTCATGCTGTGGACAGTGGCGGCGGTGCGATCCGTTTGTATCACACCTCGGTCATGAATATGTACGGCGGACAGATCATCGGTGGGCAAGCCCAGCAGGGCGGTGCTATCCATGTGGGCAGCGCGACCCTGAATATCAGCGGCGGACAGATCATCGGTGGCGCGGCGACCGGTAAGGGCGGCACGTTCTACCTGGGCAGCGGTGAATGCTATATCAGCGGTGGCACAGTCACCGGTGGCACGGTTGCCGGAAAACCGGAGGTTTGCCAGGTGCTTAATGGCAGCGGCAAGCTTTTAGGCACCTATACCGACCTTTCCGAGGCTTTTTCCACAGTACAGGGCAAGACCGACCGCTATGTGCGGATGATCAACGATTGTAATTCCGATGCTGTGCTTACCGGTACAGTGTATCTGGACCTTTGCGGACGGAAGCTCTCCGGGATCCATATTTCCGGCGAGCTGTATGCCATGGATTCCACCACAAATACTTATGACGATTCTCGGGCCGGCACCCTGATCCCGGCTTCCGGCACCCCTGTCCGGGAGCATAAGACCACCGAAGCCCGGGTAGGCGGGATCTATCGGTATCTTGCCCTGGAAACCGATGGGGGCTGGAGCTTCCACCGGTTCTATATGGGCATCACCAAGATCTCACTGCGCCTGGATACCACGGGCATGGGCTATAAGGCCACCTTCGCCGGCGGCCCGGCGGTGACCGCCGCTATGGAGCAAACTGCCGGCTATGGCTATCAGATGTGGATCGATCCTTCCAATGTGGTTTCCCGGGCCATGGCGGCAAAGACCCTTCAGGGCTCCCGGGAGGTGAGCCTGCGGATCGAGAACTTCCTGCAGCTTAACCTGAGTACAGCCGACAACGAGAAAAGAGCCGCAACACCGGTTTCTGCCTGCGCATTTATTCGGCTGCAGGACGGCACAGTGGTGAAAAGCAATGCGGTGAGCTACACCTTCCGCCAGCTGGTGGAGATGGCGGATCCTATGGTCAAAACCTTCTCCTCCCGGCAGAAGATCCTCTATAATAATCTGAGCAAACGATACAGCGAGGCCATGCGCAGCTGGGATATCCCCAATGTCCACCATGTTTCCGGCGGCATTTGGACCAGTGTGAATCAGGAGCAGTTTTTGGCGAAGCTCAACAGCTCCGCGGTGATCACACCGGGAAGCTATGCCCTTACCTCGAACGTGGATCTGGGAGAAAGAACTGTGAAGATCCAGGAGGGCGCAACGGTACGGATCTGCCTGAATGGCTATAAAATTACGGGAAGCAGTCAGCTGTTCCGGGTCCTGGGTACCTTTGATATCTGCGACTGCCATGCCCCGGAAAATGAGGGAAGTATGATCAGCTCCCTGACTTTGGGGTCGGGAACTACTCTGGGTCCCGTGTTTGAGGCCCGGTACAGCTCTGAAGTAAACCTCTATGGCGGCCACCTGAAGGCGACTCAGCAGGTGACCTCCGGCGGTGTGTGCGTGGTGTACCACGCAGCAAAGAGCGGTGCCAATGCCGAAAAGCCCGCCGGCAAGTTCAATATGTATGGCGGCAGCCTTTCCGGCGGCAATGTTACCAATAACGGCGGCCTGATCATTACCTGGGATGGGGCAGCGGTGAATATTTACGGCGGTGTTCTGGAAGGAGGCCGTGCGGGACTTGCCGGTGGCGCCATCAGCGCGGTCGGCGGCAGTACCGTGGGTATTTACGGCGGCACGATCACGGGAAATACCGCGACCAACGGCGGCGGCATCAATCTGAAGGATGCCTCCTTGACCCTGGGCGGTACTACCCAAATTACGGGCAATACCGCAACCGATGAGGGACAGGATGTGTATCTTGCCAGCACCGGTGCGATTTTGGATATGGATGGGATCGAGTCCGGTGCAAAGCTGGGGCTTTCCTGCGCGGACTACCGGATCCTGGGCAGCAATCCTGCCATTGTCCGGACGGTGACCTGCGAGAACCCGGATTCTGAGGTGAAAATGCTCTACGGCAGAGCTACGGTGGTTCCCTCCGGTACCCAGGAGCTGAAGACTCCCACGGGCTTTACTGCCGGTTTTGGTCAGGTATGTATCAATCCCCGCCAGATCGAGGGCATTTCCCTTGGCGGTTACGGCAATTCCACTGTCCGCCTGGCAGAGGCTCAGGACCCTGCTGACTGGGACGATCTGTATACCCAGGTGACAGCGATCACCGATCGGGAGGGCGAGACTGTCCTGATTATTACCAGCGATCTGATCCGCAACTATAATACTGCCAAAATTGCCGAGTGCATTCACGCGGCTACCAATGTGCCGGTGGGCAATATCTTCTTTAACGTTTCCCACAGCCACTCGGTTCCTGACACGACGACCGTCAGCAATCCCAAGAATGTCCAGTTTAACGAGGATCTGGGCATTTGGATGACCCAGGCGGCCTATAAGGCGATGCAGGACCGGGCCCCGGCTACCATGCAGACCGGCAGCTTCGAGGTCAGCTTTGTCAACAGTAAGGGGCAAACCAAGCGGATGAACTTCATGCGCCATTATCAGTACACCGATGCCCAGGGCATAGTCCGGTATTTTGGTGATAACTTTGGGGAGGATATGCGCAGCGACCCCACCGCCGACCATATTTGGGAGATCGATCCCACTATGCATTTGGTGCGGTTTATCCGGGATGGAAAGGATATTCTTCTTACCAACTGGCGGATGCACCCCCATCAGACCGGTGGAAGCCAAAAGCGGAAGCTGTCTGCGGACGTGATCGGTACCTTCCGGTATTACCTGGCTCAGGAGTGCCCGGATACCCACATTGCCTATATTCAGGGCGCTGCGGGCAATGCCAACTCCTCCTCCAAGCTGGCTTCCACCAGTGCCGGTCTGGCGGACTATATCGCCTATGGACAGACCCTTGCCAAGGTGGTCAAGGCTAATTTGGGCTGTTTGCAGTCGGTAGCCGATCCGGGCTGCTGGCAGGTGGACAATCATAAGATCCTGGGATACTTTGACCAGCCCACCCAGGCACAGTATGATATGGCCGTGGCGCTGAAGCAGTACTGTGATGAAAATTTTGACGGCAGCTATATGAAGTATGAGAATGATTACTGCCGACTCAACAGTGACGGAATGTTCGAAAGCTATTATGAGGTCACTGCCATCATCAACCGCTATGAAAATCCCCAATACTCCAAAGAGCTTCCGGTGAACACCTTCGCTTTGGGAGATTCTCTGGGCTTCTTCACCGCACCCAACGAGCTGTGGGATTCCATCAGCGTTACCGTGGAGGGCCGCTCCTTGTACCGCACCACCATCTGTGTAGGCTACTCCATGGAAAATCATGGCTATATGCCCTATTACCCGGAAAGCTATCTGAAAAAATACTTCCCGGCAGATATCCAGCTGGTGGACGGCGTTCCCTATAAGAGCTACGAAAGCGGCTGCCGGTCCAATTACTATCGGCTTCCTGACACAGTGGAGCAAATGATCGAATATTGGGTCTGCACCCTGAACCGCTTCCACGGCTGACAGCGGTAAAATGAAAAATGATGCTGCGTGTTACGTTACGCAGCATCATTTTTATTCACAGTTCGCCTTTGGTGCGGGGGATACCGTTGTAGTTAAAATACAGACCCACAGCCACCTGCAGGAGCAGGTACACCAAAAGCACCAAAATGCCCTGAATAAACAGGTGCTTGATCACGGTGGTGCATACGGACATGATGCCCTCTCCGCTACAGCTGGCGTTCACGAAGACCATAACGAACAGAAGGATAATGCCCAAGACGCTCCACACCACGCCGCAAAGCTTTTGGGAGAAGTCCCAGGCTTCGGGAGAGCCCTTGCCGAATAGGGCCTGGAATCCGATCCGGTGACTGGCTTCCCGGGAGGGAATAAAGAACCGGGAAAGACCCAAAGCCAGCATTACAATGGGGCCAATAAACAGACAGAACCGGAGCAGCCCCTCTGCCAGTCCCAAAAGGGTCTGCAGATCGGGGAGCAACTTTGCTACATCGAACTCGTTGAGGAATTCGTTGAGCCAGGAAGTGAGGTTTTCAATCATAATGAAACTCCTTATTTCTTCTCAAGGAAGCTGTTGATTTCGTGGATAAAGCTCCGCACGTCCTGGAAACGGCGGTATACGGAGGCAAAGCGGATATAAGCCACTTCGTCCAGGGGCTTGAGTCGCTCCATGACCATCTCGCCGATGCGGTCGGTGCTGACCTCCCGCTCCAGGGTGTTTTGGATGCTTTGCTCGATCTCTGTGGCGATGCGCTCCAGCTCGGCGGTGGTCACCTGCCGCTTGTCGAAGGCACGGACCATGGAATTAAGAAGCTTATTCCGGTCGAAGCTTTGACGGGAGCCGTCCCGCTTCACAACAATAATGGGCAGACTCTCTACCACCTCGTAGGTGGTAAATCTGCGCTGGCAATTCAGACACTCACGGCGGCGGCGGATGCTCAGCCCGTCCTCGCTGTGACGGGAGTCTACGACCTTGCTCTCCTGGTCGCCGCAAAAGGGACATTTCATATTAGTATACTCCCCTCATTTTTATAATCTTACCCTATAATATAGCAGAATTTTCTTAAACTGTCCAGTATAATTTTTTTACCCCTTGCCAAGACTCTCCAAATAGGATAAAATATAGAAAAGATACAGGGAAGGAACGGCTATGAAAGAAAAGACTTTGTACCCGCTGTGGGCGTTTTTATATGTACTGTGTGTATTTTTAGGGGCGATCCCGGACCGGTCCGGTGCCGGAAAAGTTGCCCTTGGGATCGTTGCAGTGCTGTTTTTTGTGCCTGGGGCCATGCTTTTGTACATTGGTATCCGGGATGGGAAGAAAAAGACAGTGGTCTGCATCCGGTGGATCAGCGGCTTGTCTCTGCTTCTGACAACTGGGGCGCTGGTTGCCAATCTCATGTCTGTCTGGTCGGAATCTTTGGTGCTGGGAGATGTGCTGCATGTGATACTGACAATGGTTTCGGCACCCATGCTGTGCCTGGACAGCAACCTGTGGGTCGGCAGCCTCTTTGCCTGGGCCTGTTTGCTCATGACCAGCTTCCCCTGGATACGGAATTTCGGACAAAAAAATAGGAAGAAACCTGCATAATTCGGAAAATTTTTATAGACAAAGTACTTTAAATGCTATATAATGAAATATAAGGGAACATATATACCTGAGGTGAATTATGCTACAATACTACAAAATTGCCGGGCTGACGGTTCGGATGGATACCTTCGGGCGGACCCTGGAGCAGGCAGAGCCCTATCTGTGCCCGGAGCAAGCCTCCGTGGATATGGAGATCCAAATCCCGGAAATTGATAATGAAACGCTCCATAAGGAGCAACCTCATCTTTCCCTGGCTGAATGTGAGTACATCAATACGGGTCGGGCATTTTACTCATGCTTGCTGGACTTCAATGCATTGATGCTCCATGCCTGCGCTGTGGTGGTGGATGGGAAGGCCTATTTATTTTCTGCTGCCAGCGGGACAGGAAAATCCACCCATGTGAACCTTTGGCTGAAGCTGTTTGGAGACCGGGCAGTGATCCTCAATGATGATAAGCCAACGTTGCGTTTGGAAGATGGCGTGTGGTATGCTTATGGTACTCCCTGGAGCGGAAAATATGATATCAGCTCCAATCAGCGGGTGCCCCTTGCAGGTATTGCCATGATCGAGCGGAGCGAAACCAACGAGATCGAGCCCTTTACCGGAAGTAAAGCGGTGTTTCAGATCCTAGGACAGACCCTGCGGCCCCGCGGCACCAGGCATCGGATGGTTTTGCTGGAGCTCATGGACAAGTTAATGGCCCAGGTTCCGGTATGGAAGCTGCGGTGTAATATGGACCCGGAGGCAGCTATCGTATCTTATGAGGCTATGTCCGGTATGAAAAAGGAGAATGGATAATGAAAATCAAAGAAGGCTTTATTCTGCGCGAGGTTGCCGGTGATGTGGTGGTTCTGCCCTCCGGAGATCTGGAGATCAATGCCATGATCACTCTGAACGAAACTGCCGCTTTTTTGTGGAGAGCTATGGAAAAGGAGATCACCCGTGAGGAGCTGATCGCCGCTTCCATGAAGGAATACAATGTGGACGAAAAGACCGCTGCTGAGGCGATCGACAGTTTTGTGGAGCAATTGAAAACCAATGATTTCCTTGCTGAGTAAAGATATCCGGCTTGAGCAGGTCATGCCCCTGATCCGGGAACGGCTTGCCGAGGGAAAAAAGGTTATTTTTGGGCCAAAGGGTACAAGCATGCTCCCTATGCTCCGCCAGGGGATCGACCGGGTGGAGCTGGTGGCGGTGAAGGGAAAGCTGAAGAAGTACGATCTTCCCTTCTATGTCCGGGATAACGGTCAGTATGTCTTGCACCGGATCGTAAAGGTACGGGATACTTATACCTGCATTGGTGACAACCAGTATGTATACGAACACGGTGTCCGTCAGGATCAGATCATTGCCGTTATGACGGGCTACTACCGGGGAGACGAGTACATCAGTGCAAAGTCCTGGCGGTATCGATGGTATTGCCGCCGGTGGCACTGGACCCGCCCCATCCGCCCCTTTTGGCGTAGGCTGAAGGGGAAGCTGGTAAGGCTGATTCGAGGAAAGAAATAATGTACCGGCGGGGGCTTGTCCCCACCGGAAAAAGTGAAGAGTTTAGAGTGAAAAGTAAAAAGAAACGGTGTCGCTGACGCGACGGATTCAAAATCCGTTCCCGAAGGGGGACAGCGTTTCTCTTTGCCTTTCACTCGCTTTTTTCTTCTTGTATCCGATGAGGGCTTGCCCTCACCCTGCCCTCAAAAGGGCATTTTTATAGGGAATGAAAACCGGTTATTTTGCGCGGTTTTCCATATGCCCGGAGTGGATCACCGGGGGCTTTGGATCCCGGACCTCAAAGCCGGGAGACGGCGTTTCTTCTCTTTTCTTCATAAAAGCATCCCTCCGATTCTAGTATTTCCGGGAAAATCGGAATTATTTTGAGAAAAAACTTGACAATTCCAAAAGAATCCTATATAATACACTGGCTTGCGTATGCAAGCATATCCTTGCCTCCGGCGAGACCGGGGGCCTAACGTCCAGAAGGAGGTGCAAACAACATGGCTAAGATCACCGGCAAGTACGAGGTGCTCTACATCATCGACCCTGCTCAGGGCGAGGAGGGCATCGCCGCACTGGTGGAAAAGTTCAAGGCAATGGTGGAGGCGGAGGGTACTCTGACCAACATCGATGAGTGGGGCAAGCGTCGCCTGGCTTACCTCATCAATGACCTGGCCGAGGGCTACTACGTCCTGATGAACTTCGAGAGCAAGCCCGAGTTCCCCGCGGAGCTGGAGCGTGTGATGAAGATCACCGAAGGCGTTCTGCGCTGCCAGACCATCGCTGTGGAGGGCTAATTTATGCTCAACCACATTGTCATTATGGGTCGTCTGACCCGTGACCCCGAGCTTCGCCGTACCGGTACCGGTATTGCGGTTGCCAGCTTTTCTGTGGCTGTAGACCGTGATTTCGGCAACAGAGAAAGCGGAGAAAAGGAAACCGATTTTATTGATTGTGTTGCCTGGCGTCAGACCGGAGAATTTGTCTCCAAGTATTTCACCAAGGGTTCCATGATCGTGGTTTCCGGCCGGCTGCAGATCCGCAGCTGGAACGATAAGGATGGCAACAAGCGCCGCACCGCTGAAGTGGTGGCAGACAATGTCTACTTCGGCGAAAGCAAGCGCAGCAATGAGGGTGGCAATGCCTACGGTGGTAACACCTACGGCGGCAATTCCTACGGTGCTGCTCCTGCGGCTCCCGCTTACGGCGGTTATTCCGCCCCTGCAGCGGCTCCTGCATCTGACTTTGCGATGCTGGATGACAACGACGCCCAGCTGCCCTTCTGATTTTATTGAACTTTTCTACTCTAAAAGGAGGATATCGTCATGGCTAACGAACAGCGTGTTCGTCCCCGCAAGCGCAAGAAGGTATGCGCTTTCTGCGTGGACAAGGTGACCAGCATCGATTACAAGGATGTTGCGAAGATCCGTCGGTTCACTTCCGAGCGCGGCAAGATCCTGCCCCGCCGTACCACCGGCACCTGCGCAGCCCATCAGCGTGACCTGACCATCGCCATCAAGCGTGCCCGTCAGATCGCTCTGCTGCCCTACGTTGCTGAGTAATTCAGAATCAAAAAGTGCTGTCCGTCCGGGCAGCACTTTTTTAGATATGAGATACGAGATACCAGATATAAGATATTTATCAAAAGTGTCGGAGTTTCCACTCCGACACTTTTTTGCAAATTTCAAAAGGGAATCCTCGACGGTTTTATTCCAGTGATTTTAGATAAACATTTAAAAGGCGGAAGGCGGTCTCTTTGTCCTTGGGATTGCAGGCGTTGAGGCGTTCCAACAACTGATCGTACCGGCCATTTGCCGGTGGGCTGTCCTCTGTGAGGATCTCGTCCGGTGTAATGTGCATTACTTGACAGATCCGCAGGATGGTCTCTATTCTCATATTGACTGTGCCACGTTCGATATCTGCATAAGTCCGGTCTGACAGACCGGCAGCTTCGGCAACCTCTGCCTGCGTCATACCGCAACGTTTGCGAATAACGAGTAATTTATTACCAATGGCGTGAAAATCAAATATCAGCATTTCTCTTCCTCCTTGTAGGGAATATATAGGAATTATACTTCCCTTTATTCTTGACAAATAGGAGTTAAAGGTGTATAAATATAGGAAGAAAGCTTCCTATCTTGCGGGCTGTGGTCAAAAATGCCCATGGGATATGTACAGAGCTTTGCAAAAACAAATGAGATTAGGAGGAGTAATTATGAAAAGAGGAAAAAGGCTGTTAGCGATGTTGCTTTGCGTAATTGTTTTCGTGAGCATGATGTCGACGGTAGCCTCTGCGGCAAGCTACCCCCTTATATCAGCTAAACTGGAATCGGCAAAAACCATCCCGCAAGGCGAAATCGGAATTCTAAGGTTTATGATATTTCCGGAATTCAAGAATGAGCAGTATCATGTAGAAATTTATAACAGCTACGGTACTAAGATCGGATCGGTAGATAAACAATACTACAATGCAAGCACTGGAATAAAAGATGTACTCATTACAGTTAATACCAATGATCTGAATATGGGAGTAGGTACCTATACGATCAAATATTGGACTAGTTTCTATTCCCTTTATTCGTGGCACGATTCTCCCAGTAAGTACACTTATACCCTCCAAGTGATTACAAATAAGTGCAAGAATAATCATAACCTTGTAGTGGATGACGTCGTTTCTGAGGCTACCTGTTCAAAAAAGGGTACTGTAAAGGTAAGCTGCACCAAGTGTGACTACTGGGGCTATCAAGAGCAGTATGGTGAGCATACATACGGTAGTTGGACGAAAGTGGATGATGCTTCTCATCAGCGCACTTGTACAGCTTGCAGTGAAAAAGAAAGCGAAAGCCACAGCTTTAATGCAGGGGTCGTTACCAAGGAGCCGACCTGTTCTACAACCGGCATAAAGACCTATACCTGCAATACCTGCGGTGGGACAAAAACAGAAACAGTTGCGAAAACAAACGATCACATCTATGGCAACTGGAACAAGCAGGATGATTCCACCCACAAGAGAACCTGTAACCTCTGTGGCAAGACGGAGAGTGCAAGTCATAGCTGGAACGGTGGCACTATTACCAAACAGCCGACCTGTGCCGCAACCGGTATAAAGACCTATACCTGCAATATCTGCGGAGGAACGAAAACGCAAACACTGGCAAAGACAACGGATCATACCTATGGTTTTGGCACAAAGGTCGATGACAATTCTCATAGACATAGCTGCGAAACCTGCGGACAGGAAGAGACGGTTTCCCATGTGTGGGATTCCGGAAGAATTACGTTGGCACCTACGCTGGAAGCTACAGGCTTGCGGGAGTATTCCTGCAAGGAATGCACCGCGACCAAAACGGAGATTGTGCCGAAGCGGGCAAGTGGAGATTTGAATGGGGATCAGAAGGTAGACAACAAGGATGTTGCTTATCTGCTGTGGCATACACTTTTCCCCACAAGCTACCCATTAGAAATGTTTGCGGATTTCGATTTCAGCAATACGGTAGACAATAAAGACGTAGAATATCTCCTTTGGCATACGTTGTTCCCGGATCGCTATCCGTTACACGCAAAATAATCAAAAATCTATGAGGTGAATGAAATGAAAAAAATGATGTCTGTATGCTTATGCCTGATGCTGGTCGTTGCAATGGCGGTTACCGTATTTGCAACCAATGGGGCAGCTTTCTCTGCCACCGCATCTGCAGAAACCCTTTATCGCGGCGATACAGTTACCCTGTCTGTGAAGGTAGACTGTTCGGAAGAAGCTACCAGTTACGGCCTGATGTTGAACTATGATGCTACCGTGTTTGAGCTGGTAGAGGGTAAATGTGCTGCGGAAGGCGCATTGGTTAATAGTTTTGACAATGGATTTGCATTTATGTTTCAGAACCCCACAGTCTATTCCGGTTCTGTGGGCACAGTAACCCTGAAGGTCAAGGCGGATGCCGCTTTTGGTACTGCAACGGTAGCCGGTGAAGCATCTGTCAAGAACGGTACAACTGCTGTTACAGCCACCGGGTTTTCTGCCTCTTTCACGGTTGCCTGCCAGCATAGCTATGGGGAGTGGACTGAGGCAGAAAACGGTCATGCCAAAACCTGCCCCACTTGCGGTGATGTAAAAACTGCTGATCATGTATGGGATAACGGAACGGTCGCCAAGGAGGCAACCTGCACAGAAGAGGGAACAACAAAATATACCTGCGCAGACTGTGCTGCAATCAAAGAAGAAGCCATTTCCATGATCCCTCATGCCTATGGTGAGTGGGAAAATGTTGACGAGAATACCCACAAGCATGTCTGCGGCGCTTGCCAAAAAGAGGAAACCGAAAACCATGGGTTTGCAGAGGAACTGACAGCGGGAGAGCAGACCCACTGGTATGCGTGTGCTTGCGGAGCAAAGAAAGAGGAAAGTGTACACACTTTCGATGAAACGACATGGAGCAAGGATGAGCTGACCCATTGGCATGGCTGCACCTGCGGCGCAAAGGCTGACGAGGTAGCCCATAGCTGGGACGAGGGTGTCGTCACAACGGAAGCAACCCAAAATCAGGAAGGTGAGAAGACCTATACCTGTGCCGATTGCGGCGAAACGAAGATCGAGAAAATTCCTCAGCTCGCACCCACACCTCAGACCGGTGACGAAGCCCATGTTCTTCCCTTTGTTCTTTTGATGCTGGTCTCTGCCTTTGGCCTGTTTGCAACCGTGGTTGCAAAGAAGAAATTCTGCCGGTAATTACCTATCCCAGAAAATAGAAAAATGAATTCAATGTATTCATAGGAAACAAAGTTAGATAGGTGCCAAACGGCTGCGACAATAGCCGTTTGGCACCTTCCCTATATAAGATATGTTTTTTAGACGGTTGGCTATTTAAGGATCTTTGTTGACAAGGACCCAAAACCGTGATAAAATCAACCCGATATGCAGGCGCAGTGAGTGCTGCGATCGGTGAACGAGGAAGCCGCTAGGGCGGCGACGAGGGCACCGAGTATCGCAAACGGGGGAATGGTAGACATGTTGGATTTAGGTGCTGTCACCTCAGTGAAGGTTTTTGGGGAGGAACCAAAATGAAGTGGAACGAAATGACAATGATACAACGAGGCGTATGTATCATTGGCGTGATTTCCGGTTTTTCGTATCTATTTTTGTCTGCGCTTGATCTGTTTGATTTATTGCCGATTTCGAAGGGCGTACTCTTCCCCCTTTTCTCTGTTTTTTGGCTAAACTTGGGTATGATCCAGAAAGTTAAGAAACATGCCATCTGGTATTACATCATAGCCGCAGGATATGTGGTGCTTGCCCTGCCATATCTCTTTTTCTAACTATAAAAACAGGTTCGCCTGTTTTTATATATCGTGGATCAGGCGAAATGCCCCACCTCGGATACCTCTCCGTGTAAAAATCAGGGGTACAAAAGAATATGCGGGCGTGGTGGAATTGGCAGACACGTTGGATTTAGGTTCCAATGGGTAACCGTGCAGGTTCAAGCCCTGTCGCCCGTACCAAAAAAGAGGAGGCTTTGGCCTCCTCTTTTTTGGTACGGGCGACAGGGCTTGAACCCATAGCAGAGGAACTGTCCGGTGGACAGTTCCTGCCGCCAGTGCAAACACTGGCGGCTACCTTAATTTTCTGCCAAAGGCAGAAAATGCAAATCAAGTCCTGTCGCAAAATTGGTAAGGAGGCTTTGGCCTCCTCTTTTTTGAATTAGTTTGATAATAATGATACGGTTTCAAAAGGTTTCATTTGGTTTCACTCAAAAAATGAAACTATTAAGCGGGAAGTGAAACTCTCTTTTAGGACTGAAACTATGCTAATCAGTTTGTCAAATTGGAATTTACTCAGTTAGTAATCTTTCAGTTTCTTCCATGTCCTTTTCAATCAGGGGTCGCATACTGTCCTTGTACTTCGATAAATCAGCGCCAT
>SVLB01000047.1 GCA_015068135.1 Oscillospiraceae bacterium
GTAGGGAACGCTGCCCTCAGCGTTCCGAAACAAAATCGGGGCTCGATGCACCGATTTTGTTAATGCCGCACTGCCGCTTCGCGGTCGGAACGCCGAGGGCGGCGTTCCCTACAAGGGCGGTACTTTCATAACAATGACGCTCAAAAAATCCAACATTTCACGGTAATTACGCGTCAATGGTGGAAACCGTCAGGGTGGTCTCCTCCAATACATCCAACAGCACTCTTACGGTATCCAATGCGGTAAACAGCGTCACATTGTTTTCTGTGGCGATCTGCCGGATCTGCAGGCCATCCTCCTCAGGAGCGCTGGGATCCTTGGTGTTGATCACGAAAGCAATATGTCCCTGGCGCAGAGCATTGGGAATCTCCTCGCTGCCGTCAGAGATCTTGGTCAGCACATGGGTGCGGATGCCGTTGGCCTTCAAAAACTGGGCAGTGCCGGAGGTAGCCTCGATGTTGAAGCCCAGGTTGTAGAACCGCCGGATCAGGCCCAAGGCCTCTTCCTTGTCCTTATTCGCGATGGTAGCCAGGACCGTACCGTAGTTCTGCAGGTGCATACCGGAGGCCTGCAGGGCCTTATACAGCGCACGGGTCATGGTATTGTCGTAGCCGATGGCTTCACCGGTGGACTTCATTTCCGGGCTCAGGTAGGCATCCATACCACGGAGTTTATTGAAGGAGAACACAGGTGCCTTTACATACCAACGCTGTTTCTCTTCCGCGTAAATATCAAAGATGCCCTGCTCTTTCAGGCTCTTGCCCAAAATGACCTCGGTGGCGATATCTGCCAGGGAGTAGCCGGTGGCCTTGCTCAGGAAGGGTACGGTACGGGAGGAACGGGGATTGACCTCGATGATAAACACATTATCGTCCTTATCCACAATGAACTGGATGTTGTAAAGGCCTACAATGCCGATACCCAATCCCAGCTTCTTGGCGTACTGCAAAATAATACCCTTGACCTTGTCGGAGATGGAGAAAGGCGGATACACGCTCATGGAGTCACCGGAGTGGACACCGGTACGCTCCACCAGCTCCATAATACCGGGGACGAACACATTCCGTCCGTCACAGATGGCATCGATCTCCACTTCCCTGCCCTCGATGTATTTATCCACCAGCACGGGCTTGTCCTCATCGATCTCAACAGCGGTGCGCAGGTAGTGGCGAAGCTGACCTTCGTTGGCAACGATTTGCATGGCTCTGCCGCCCAGGACGAAGGAGGGACGGACCAGCACAGGATAACCGATCTCCGCGGCGGCCTGGAGGCCATCCTCCAGCTTGGTCACCGCACGGCCTTTGGCTCGGGGAATGTCCAGCTCATTGAGCAGATTCTCAAAGGCATTCCGGTCCTCGGCCTTGTCAATAGCGGCGCAGTCGGTGCCGATGATCTTCACGCCACGGTCCGTCAGGGGCTGTGCCAGGTTGATAGCGGTCTGACCGCCCAGGGAGGCGATGACGCCCTCAGGCTTTTCAAACTCGATGATGTTCATGACATCCTCGGGAGTCAGGGGCTCGAAATACAGCTTATCCGCGGTGGTGTAATCGGTAGAAACCGTCTCGGGGTTATTATTAATAATGATGGCTTCATAGCCGGCCTTTTTAATGGTCATCACCGCATGGACTGTGGAATAGTCAAATTCCACACCCTGACCGATACGGATGGGACCTGCGCCCAGAACCACGATCTTTTTCTTATTGGTCAGCACAGAGGCATTTTCGCCGGTGTAGGAGGAATAGAAGTAAGGGATATAGGCGCCGGTATGGCAAGTATCCACCATGCGGAATACCGGGAACAGATTATGCTCCTTCCGGAAGTTGTACACATCCAGCTCCTTGCATTTCCACATCCGGGCCACATACTTATCGGAAAAGCCCATCTTCTTGGCTTCCGTCAGAGTCTTAATATCCCGCACATTTGCCTTCAGAGTCTCCTCCATGGCAACGATCCGCTGGATGGCCTCCAGGAAGAAGGGAGTGATCTGTGTGATCTTATGGATCTGCTCCACCGTGGCGCCTCTTGCAAAGAGCTCTGCGATGGCGTAGATATTATCGTCCCGGAACTGGCTGATATAATCCAGCAGCTCCTGATCGGACATGGGGTCAAACTTGGCAAGATAAATATGATTCACGCCGATCTCCAGGGAGCGGATGCCCTTGAGGAGGCTCTCTTCCAAAGTGGAGCCGATGCCCATGACCTCACCGGTGGCCTTCATCTGGGTGCCCAAAAGATTGGACGCAGAGGTGAACTTATCGAAGGGGAACCGGGGCAGCTTGGCGATCACATAGTCAAGCTGGGGCTCAAAGGCGGCGTTGGTGTTGGCGATCTTAATATCCTCAAGGGCCATACCCACAGCGATCTTGGCGGTGACCCGGGCAATGGGATAGCCGGATGCCTTGGAAGCCAGCGCGGAGGAACGGGACACTCTGGGGTTGACCTCGATAAGGTAATACTCACTGGTGGTGGGATGCAGAGCAAACTGCACATTACAGCCGCCCTCGATCTTCAGTTCCCGGATGATCTTGATGGCAGAATCATTGAGCATCTTCTTGTCATGGTCACTGAGCGTCATAATGGGGGCAACCACCAGGCTGTCGCCGGTGTGGACACCTACGGGATCAATATTTTCCATACCGCAAATGGTGATGGCATGGTCGTTGGAGTCACGCATGACTTCAAATTCGATTTCCTTATAGCCCTTAACGCTCTTTTCCACCAAAACCTGGTGAACGGGGCTGAGCTTAAAGGCATTCAGGCCGATCTCCACCAATTCCTCCTCGTTATAGGCAAAACCGCCGCCGGTACCGCCCAGGGTGAAGGCAGGACGCAGAACCACGGGATAGCCGATCTTCGCGGCGGCTTCCTTGGCTTCTTCAATGGAGTAGGTGATCTCCGAGGGGATCACAGGCTCCCCGATGGACTGGCACATTTCCTTGAACAGCTCTCTGTCCTCAGCGCGCTCGATAGAGGCGCTGGAGGTTCCCAAAAGCTGTACACGGCACTCCTTCAAAATGCCTTTCTTCTCCAGCTGCATGGCAAGGTTCAGGCCGGTCTGACCACCGATGCCGGGAACGATGGCATCGGGACGCTCATAGCGGATGATTTTTGCAATATACTCCAGGGTCAGAGGCTCCATATAGACCTTATCGGCAATGGTAGTATCGGTCATAATGGTGGCAGGGTTGGAGTTGCACAGCACCACCTCGTAGCCCTCCTCTTTCAGGGCCAGGCAGGCCTGGGTACCGGCATAGTCAAACTCCGCAGCCTGACCGATCACAATAGGGCCGGAGCCAATGATCAAAACCTTTTTAATATCCGTTCTCTTAGCCATCTTTAATCCTCCTGTTTCTCATAGACGACTTTTCCGTCACAAATTGTCATAACACATTCGCCCTTCAGCTTCCAGCCTTCAAAGGGCGTGGCTTTTCCCATGGAGAGGAACTCCCCGGGATCCACCGTAAATTCCTTATTCAGATCCCAAACGGTATAGCTGTCACCGCAGGGAATGCCGAAGCGTTTTCTGGGATTGGCAGCAAGCAGGTCAATCAGCCGCTCCAGAGGCAGGATCCCGGGCTCCACAAAATGGGTATACATCACCGCAAAGGCCGTTTCGATGCCCACAACACCGAACGCGCTGTTTTCCAGGCCCTTGGCCTTTTCCTCGGCGCTATGGGGAGCATGGTCGGTGGCGATCATATCGATGGTGCCGTCCAAAAGGCCCTCTACCAGGGCTTTTCGGTCCTCCTCGCTGCGGATGGGAGGATTCATCTTAAATCTCCCCTCCTCCCGGAGCATGGAATCATTCATCACAAGGTAATGGGGGCCTGTTTCGCAGGTGATATCCACGCCCTCTGCCTTTGCCTTGCGGATCAGCTCCACACTTTCCCTGGTGGAGATATGGCAGACATGGTATTTACAGCCCGTTTCCTTGACCAGCTCAATATCTCTTGCGATCTGGGCATACTCACTTTCACTGCAGATGCCCCGATGACCGTGGGTCTTGGCATAGTCACCATCGTGGATATAGCCGCCACGGAGCAGATCATTGACCTCACAGTGGGCAACGATCATCTTACCCAGTGCCTTGGCCCGGAGCATAGCCTGGCGCATCATATCGTCGCTTTGCACGCCCTTGCCGTCATCAGAAAAAGCAATGACATCCGGTGCCATGCCTTCCAGGTCAGCCATTACCTGCCCCTGCTCCCCTACTGTAATAGCCCCGTAGGGATAGACATGGATACAAGCGCCCTCACGGATCAGGTTGCGCTGGATCTGCAGATTCTCAACACTGTCGGGGACCGGATTCAAATTAGGCATGGTACATACGTCCGTATAGCCCCCTCGCGCAGAAGCGCGACTGCCCGTAACCATCGTCTCTTTATAAGAAAAACCCGGCTCACGGAAATGCACATGCACATCACAAAAGCCGGGAAAAACAGCATATTCAAGAGAATCAACACGGGACAATTCACGGGCTACGGAAGAAGGGACAGCAACGCCATCACCAAGACAGCCAACTGCTTTCATCTTCATAACGCCGCTCATCATGGATCTTCTCCTTCCTCAGATTCAAAGGTTAAATTTTATCTGAGTTAGTATACCACATGGTGCAGTGTTTGTCAAACCCTGAAGTGAAAAAAATTACGAAGAACAATCAGACAATTGCGTATTATCGTAGGCCCCCGATTCATCTATCTGTATTACAAGGATCCCGTTGTGTTACCCCATATGATCGGGCTTGTAGAACGGTTCCGCTCCCATATGTCCTTTGATTGACCGCCAGCGAAGCTTCGAAGCACGGATCCAGGTACCTGCGTAGGTATCCAGATCCGTTTCTTCCAAACCGCCACAATCACACCAATAAACATCTCCGTCTTTCAGGATCACCGTAGCATCCAGGATCTCACAGGTATAGCCCTCATCGGCAGGAAAAAGCCTCAGGCCTTTTAATTCAAGAAACTCCATTTCGATCATGGAATGGGTTTTCCATTGCCGCTGAATCACGACCTTTAATGATCTGTGATCGTTTATGGGGTGCATCGCAAGGTTCTCTTTCACATAAGCCCCGCTGTAATAATGTAATTCTTTTACGCAGCTATCGTGAAAATAGCCCATTTCATCAAGAAACTGAGTCAGATCCTCTTTGGTATTGATTTCATTCCACATGATAATGCCTCCCAAATGGCATGTCCCTTTAGGGATTCGGTCTGTTAGGCTTCAGCTCAGGATTAATATCCCATGGATCAATATCCCATTTCACAACAGGTAGTTCCACAGTAGTCTTTGGTTTTTCACCGGTAACTCCATCAAGGATTGAATCGCTTGTCTGCGTGCTTGTAGTCTGTTTCTGTGTTGCTGTACTTCTGGCAAAACAAACAAAGCATCGTCGTTCTCCATCTAAGCTAATAGTGCGCCAAGCGTGATCCGAATACACGCCATTGGGAAGCCAGTCCTCAAAGCCGCAAACCGTGCATGTATGCTGAACCATTTCTGAAACAACACAGCAGCCAGGAATCGTCACACCTTGCTTATAATCATGCTCCCGCAGTTCATAGGTGCAGGTTTCTGTATAGTTGCATCGGCTACAGGCTTTGATGCCAGAACCGGCGTTTGTACAGGTGGACTCACGAAGAACCCTTTCCTGCAAATCATGAACATCGTTGGGCTCCAAAATCTTCACAACATACACCGCCTGGCATTGGGTGCAGGTGGTGGACAGCTCTCCTGACTCGGTGCAGTTGGGTTCTTTGGTACAGATCAACTCACCGTCCGTATGGGAAAGCCGATCCATCACCTCGGTTTTTCTGGCATCGCAGTCTGTGCAGATATACTCCAGGATGCCGGTTTGGGTGCAGGTGGGGGCAAGGATCACGGCATTTTCCCGGAAGGTATGAGC
Organism: Oscillospiraceae bacterium; assembly: GCA_015068135.1. Classification (GTDB taxonomy): domain Bacteria; phylum Bacillota; class Clostridia; order Oscillospirales; family Oscillospiraceae; genus Faecousia. The sequence goes on from SVLB01000047.1 coordinate 5,900, forward strand.
AAGGGTATCCGCAGCTGTGGTATAGCTGTGCCGACAGTTTTTGCAGGTATGGGTCTGCACGCCCTTTGCAGTGCAGGTAGGACTCACAGTCAGTTGGGTCACATAGATATGGCTGCAGCTTTGGGGATTGGTCAAAAAGCAGCCCGCTGTAGCAAAGCATACAGCAACGGAAGCCAGCAGCAGCCAAAAAGCGGGCTTTTTGTACCGGACGATCCCCTTTACCCGGGACTTTACTCCCACTTCGCCAAAGGCCACCGGGCAGACCATCACAGAAGGATTGCGGACCGCGCAAGAAACCAACGCGTCAATATAATGCTTTTTCTCTGCCGTATCCATTTGGGATATAACCTCTTGGTCGCAGGCCTGCTCGATATCCCGGCACAAAAGGATATAGCCGATCCACAAAACGGGATTAAACCAGTGAAGTGAAAGCAGAAGAAAGCCCAGCGGCTTCCACCAGTGGTCTTTCCGACCGATATGTACCCGTTCGTGGGCAAGGACATAGGGAATATGCTCCCTGCTGATATCAGCAGGAAGATAGATCCTGGGCCGTAGGATTCCCAAAATAAAGGGCGAAGCTACCCCATCGGAAAGATAACACCGATCTTCCTGCAAAACAGACACCCTGACCCGCCAGCGGAGTCTGACCATAGAAAAAGCGGCGTACATCAGCATACCGACAAGGCCGATCAGCCACACAACCGTCGCTACAGAAAGGATATCCTCCGGGGTTACTCCCTTTTCCGGCAAAAGCGTCGTAAACAGGGGGTTGACCGCATTGTTTACCACCGGGATCCCGGTGTTGATCGCCGGGGTTTGGGTCACCGCAATATCCTGAGGGACCACCTCACCGCTGGGGATCAGGCTGAAAGGGCTCTCCAGGGTTATTGGCACCAGCAGCCGCACCGCCACAACCGCCCACAAAAGAAAGCTGATTTTTTTAGGCGCGTTCTTCAGAAGAAGCCGTAAAAGAATCACTGCCAGCACAAGCCAAGCAGAGGCAATGCTCATATTCACCAGCTTCAAAAATACGGAGGTCATCACACGGTCTCCTCTAAGGAATCCACCAGCTTTTTGATCTCCTCCAGGTCCTTGGTGCTTACCTTCTGACGGGAGGTAAAGGCCGCAAGGAACGCAGGCAAAGAGCTTTGGAAATTATCCTTTACAAACTGCTCACTTTGAATAGCGTAAAACTCCGGCTTGGAGATCAGCACCGTAACCATACGGTCATTTAAGGCGAAGATCCCCCGGTCACACAGCTTTTTCAGGACCGTATAGGTGGTAGTGCGCTTCCAGCCCAGAGCATCTTCCGCAAGCATGACCATTTCTCTTGTTGACAACGGGGCGTTGTCCCAAATAATATTTGCAAAGATCCCCTCAATGTTTCCCAATCTGATTTCATGCATAAGAACCATCTCCTTACGTCTATATATCATAGACCTAATTTATCATTATTGGACGGTTTTGTCAATGCATATGGTATTTTTTCATTTCCAGGGATGTATTTATCACATCGCTATGAACGAAAGCACCGGCCCGTGGGCCGAAGTGGTCTTCGGTCCCTACAAAGATGGTACTTTCCTAGCAATGATGCTCAGAAAGTTCAGCACATTCACACTAACGACGGGCAGATGGTTCAGCATTCAGAGTGGGTTTACATCCAGGTCTTGAAAGGGATATTTTCTCACGAAGCCGGTGTCGGTGGGAACCACAGTGCTTCTGTGGCTGTGGAGGAGTCTTACAATATCATAGGGATCGATCCATATTTCGGAAAGGCATTCTTTTTGGGATTCCTCAAAAATCAGCTGGATGCCAAAATGCAAATGGACGGTTTTGATATTGTTCACATTCTCCTTGTCCGAATAGCCGGAGCATCCCATATAACCGATCACATCACCGGGCTGGACAATGTCCCCCTGGGACAAGTCCTTTGCAAAAGGGGTATCCTTTTGCAAATGGGCATAGTAATAGTACCGACGGGAGTCAAAGGAGCGGATGCCAATGCGCCAGCCTCCGTAGCGGTTCCAGCCTATAGCCTCCACCACGCCCCCCTCCACTGCCACAATAGGAGTTCCCAGCGCCCCCATCATATCGTGGCCCAAATGCTTTCGCTTAAAGCCAAAGGTGCGCTCATTACCGAAATCATCGCTATGGGAATAGCCGTAACCGGCGGCAATGGGACTATAGGCCTTCAGACCGTAGACAGGCTGCTGTTTTCCGTCCACTTCGATAGAAAAGCTGCCCAGCAATCCCCCAAGAACAGCCTGAAAGGATGTGGAATAGTAATCATAGTATTGATAGAGATTTCCCAGCAATTCCTCAGCAGAACGGTCGGTTTTCAGGTCGGCAACTGCTTTTTTGACAGAGGATAACTGGCATTTTCCCCCAGTACGGCAGCCTGCTACAGCAAGGGTTTGGATCCAGGGCAAATGCTTCTCCTCCCCGAAGCTTTGAATATCCACATCCATAGCATATTTCAAGGATTCATAGGGTACCTGAAAATCCACCCATTTTATTGTCTTTCCCTGAACCGGCTGACAGGTCAGGGACAAGATCAGAATTACCAAAAAAATCCGCCGCATCACAGCATCACCTCTTGGGTTAGCTTGTCATGGGGCGGATTCTTATATTCCATGTAATTATTTCAAATCTCTGCGGATCCCCTCTGCGATCCTATAGATATCTTCCATTTTTTGTATGCCGGAGATCTGTTCTTTATAGTAATTGGCATAGGCCACGCCCCGCAGATACCAGGCAAAATGCTTCCTGGCCTCCAGGCAGGCGATATGTTCTCCCTTATCTTCAAAGGCCAGTTCAAACTGCCGCACTGCCACATCTACCCGCTTGGCAAGGGGCGGGCGCTCCGGTATGGGAAGGCCCTGGAGCGCGGCCTTGGCTTCGGCAAAGATCCAGGGATTGCCAAAGGTGGCCCTACCGATCATAACCCCGTCCGCACCGGTCCATTTTTGGCATTTGACTGCCGTTTCTCCGCTGACGATATCTCCGTTGGCGATCACCGGAATGGAACGCTCCTGCTTGACCTTTTGGATCATATCCCAGTCAGCAACGCCGGTATAGAGCATACTGCGGGTCCTGCCGTGGACACAGACCATAGCCGCGCCGGCATCCTCCATGCGCTGCGTAAATTCCAATACGTTGATACTGCCCTTATCCCAGCCCAGGCGGCATTTGACCGTCACCGGCACCGGCACAGCCTTAGTGACCGCTTCTACAATCTTCTGTGCCAACTCCGGGGTGCGCATCAGACCGCAGCCATCACCGGAATTGGCGATCTTGGGCATGGGACAGCCCATGTTGATATCCAAAAAATCACAGCCGGAGATCTCCAAAGCAAGCTGGGCGCCCTGGGCCATGATATCGGGATCATTGCCAAAGATCTGGGCACCGCAAACAGAACCTGCGTTCTTCTTCAGTAAGGCAGCACTTTTTTTATCCTTATAAACCAATGCCCGGGAGGAGACCATCTCCGTTACCGTCAGGCCCGCTCCCAATTCCGCACAGATCGTCCGAAAGGCCCAATCGGTCACACCGGCCATAGGCCCCAAGGCAATGGGGGTATTCACTTCTATATTTCCGATGCGCATTTTGCTACCTTCCTCTTTCTGTTTCCGGCATTATACCACAGCTTGATCCATTACGCAAGTACACTCACTGCCCACACAGCCGCCATGATCGCGGCACCGCAGGCAGCCCAGACAGGACCGTAGAGTCTTGCTTTCATAGGATGCATGGGCTTTTTCAGCAGACGGTCCGCTTCCTGCAAAAGCATTTCCTCCGTCACCGGTTTGGAGCCCTCTTTGATAATAAAAATAGCCTGCTCAAACAGTGTTTCATCCGGTGAGCGGACCAAAAGCACCTGCCGGGAAGTTCCTTTTACCATACAATTCCCTCCTTGTACAGTAAAGTTTTCCCAAAAGCAGGCAAATCTAATCACAAATTGACAAACAGATCCTCTACGATATCACTGTGAGTAATGACGATCTCAATGTCTTTGAGTTCTTCTTTGGAGAAGAAACGCAAGGCTTTGGATTCTGCGCTCATGGTCAGCTTCGGCTCCTGCTCCAACTCCAATCCGTAAACGACCACCACCATGCGCCAAATACTGCCGTCCTGATAGGCGGCGATCCGTCCCGGCTCTCCGTAGACACCAAGCTTTTTCAGCTGATGGGGCTTGATATATAGGCCCAATTCCTCCCGGATCTCCCGGATCAATGCGGCCTCCTGGGTCTCTTTTCGTTTCACACCGCCGCCAACAAGCCCCCAGATCTCGCAATCCCTGCGTTTCTCCAAAAGCAGTTTTCCTTTGCAGGTGATAATGGCATTGACCCCCAAATGGGCCGGTTGGGTAGGCTTTGGGGCATTGGGATCCCCCCGGTAAAATGTAACGATCGCCATGGTCTCCCCTCCTTTGGTTGATAGTATAGCATACTTTTCCGGCATCGGTCAACGTGTTATTTTCCGGTTGCCACATGGGCATTGCTTATGCTATAATAGGCATATGAGAAAGAAAGGAGCAAGCAGTATGCTCAAATATCCCTGCCTGGTTTTAGACCATGACGATACGGTGGTACGCAGTGAGGAAACTGTAAACTATCCGTATTTTCGCTATATTCTTAATCAGTTCCGTCCCGGTGCAACCATTTCCAAAACGGAATACATAGAAGGCTGTTACAGCCCCGGCTTTGCGGACATGTGCCGTCAGAAATTCGGCTTTACGGAGCAGGAGCTTGTGGAGGAATACAAGGGCTGGATGGACTATGTGCGCACCCACATTCCCGACCCCTTCCCGGGTATTCGGGATGTGATCCACAGGCAAAAGCAAGAGGGCGGCATTCTATGCGTGGTATCTCACTCCAGCCGGGAGAATATCACCCGGGATTATGGCCTGCATTTTGGCATTCAGCCCGATGATATTTACGGCTGGGATCTGCCTGAGCATCTGCGCAAGCCCAGCGCCTATCCCCTGGAGGCGATCATGGAAAAATATCATCTCAAGCCCAGCGAGATCCTGGTCGTGGACGATCTGAAGCCTGCATGGCAGATGTGCCAAAAGGTCCATGTTCCCCTGGCCTTTGCCGGCTGGAGTAAGCTGGAGGTACCGGGCATTTTCCGGGAAATGGAAACGCTGTGCCAGTTTTCCTTCCGTTCTCCCCAGGAACTTTATGACTTTTTATTTACAGATTCCCCGTTATAAACCCTTGACAGATGTGCTATAATGATTCTTACGCAGGAGGTGAGCGATCTGGAAAAGCAAGGAATCAAAATCATGGCCCGCAACCGGGAGGCCTACCACGAGTACTTTGTGGAGGAGGAAATGGAGGCGGGAATCGAGCTGAAGGGTACGGAGGTAAAGTCCATCCGTCAGGGTACCATGAACCTGAAGGATGCCTGGTGCGGTATCAAAGACGGCGAGCTGCTTGTCAACCAGATGCACATCTCCCCCTATGACCACGGAAACCGCTTCAATCCCGATCCCATGCGCCCCCGTCGCCTTTTGATGCACAAACGGGAGATCATGCGGCTTTTGGGAAAAGTCAAGCAGGACGGTTACTCCCTGATCCCCCTTTCCGTCTATCTAAAAGGCAGTCGGGTCAAGGTAAACCTGGGTCTGTGCAAGGGCAAAAAGCTATATGACAAACGACAATCCGCGGCCGAACGGGATGCCAAGCGTCAGATCGACCGTGCTATGAAGGAGAGATATTAAAATGGCAAATCCTACTTTTCAAATCACCATGGAAAACGGCGGTGTGATCGAAGGCGAGCTGTATCCCGAGATCGCACCCCAGAGCGTGTATAACTTTATTGATCTTGCCAATCATAATTTCTATGACGGCCTGATCTTCCACAGAGTCATCCCCGGCTTCATGATTCAGGGCGGCTGCCCCGACGGAACCGGCATGGGTGGTCCCGGCTACTGCATCAAGGGTGAGTTCTTCTTTAACGGTGTGAAGAACGACCTGCGCCATAAGCGCGGTGTGCTGAGCATGGCCCGTTCTCAGAGCCCCAACTCTGCCGGCTCTCAGTTCTTCATCATGCACCAGGATGCCAAGCACCTGGACGGCCAGTATGCCGCCTTCGGCAAGGTCACTTCCGGCATGGAGGTAGTGGATGCCATTGCTTCCACCAAGACCGGTATGCAGGACCGCCCCGTGGCCGAGCAGAAGATCGCCTCCATTACTGTTGACACCAAGGGCGAGACCTACCCGGAGCCCAAGAAGCTCCAGGATCCCTACGGCAGATTCTAAGATTTCCACCCCATCAGCCTTCTCCCTGGGGAGTGGTGCTCCGCGCAGCGAATCTAAAATTGCCATGATTGCCGGGGGCAATCATACCTTGATTTTTAGGTGCCCCAGTGGGAACACTGGGGCGGATGCGGGGTCCGAACATTTTGTAGCGGTTCTATCGAAGCAATACCGCCCATAACACCCCACATCAGTCAGCTACGCTGACAGCTTCTCCCCGAGGAGAAGCCTTTGTCTGTTTTTTGTTGATTGCATCTATATACCACATGTTGTTATATGACAGCTTGTTTTACTTCCCATACGGGGCCGCACCGGTTTCGACGGGGGTAGTGAGGCTGGAATAGCGGGCCGTGGCACCTGACCACGATAAAACGGGTAACTTTTAAATTTAACTGACAACAATACTGTTGCTCTGGCTGCCTAATTAGGCGCCCATCCGCCCCGGAAGGTCCACGAGCCGGGCTCGGGTGTGATCTGAGTGGAGACCGTGCGTATGGTAAGCTTTGCCCATACCATGCATCATGAAGCTACTGATTCCTATAGGGTGTTTGTTTCCGATAGGATGAGGGAATGTAAATAACAAACTGCGCCCGGAGAAAATCCTTCCAAGTTACTTTCGGACAGGGGTTCGACTCCCCTCGGCTCCACCATTCCAGACCACCATTTGATGAAAGTCAAGTGGTGGTTCTTCTTTTATCGCACCGCTACCGTTACAGACACGGACATTTATCATATCAAAGACCTTGAGGACTATGGTGACATAGTCCTCAAAAACATCTACTCGCTCCACGAAAGAGGAAAACAACTGCTTGTACTCCTCAATGGGTTTGCTCTCACAAATATCGGCACTAATTCTGGAAAGTGCTTTCCGTACACTTGCTTCATCAATATCAATTCTCTGTGCTTGCTTCTTTCGCTCAATCTCAATCTGTGCAGACAGTTTGGTCTTGTCTGCCTTTAATGTATCGTATGCAGACCGCAATTCTTCGGCATCAAAACCGCTCATAATCGCTTTAACAAGATTGCCGATTTCCCGCTCCACCTTGTTGTACTTGGTTTCCAGGAACTGCAGTTCTCCGCTTCCTTCGTTCTGCTCCTTGGCATATCGCCGTAATTCCCGCATAATCAGTTGGAAGTTATCGCCCTCGCACATTTGGGAGATGAAATGCATAATTGCCCGTTCAAGATAAATCTTGTTGACTTCCTTGTTATGGCATACCTTGATACCGTTCTTGTCACGGTTATTGCACTTATATGTGATATGATGGGAACCGTTGCGGTTGCTGGGTTTGCGATTACCATGCAGATTGTGACCGCACAGACCGCATTTTACTAGTCCAGAAAGCAAGTATACCTCTTGTGCCTGATTGCAGGCATTTCGCCCCTTACGGGACTCCATCGCCCCTCTAACCTTATTAAAGGTCTCCATGCTGATGATTGCATCAAAAGCACCCTCTACACGGATGATTTCACTATCGTCTTTCAGTTTGCTGTTGTTCCGCTTGCCCATGCTATCGTAGGAACTTCGCTTGTTATAGACGTATGTGCCTGTGTACTTTTCGTTCAGGAGCATATCACGGATGCTTGTACCTTTGAATGGTTCGCCCGCCTTGTTGCGGAATCCTCGTTCGTTTAGTTCCTTGGCAATACGGTTGTAACCATACCCATGATATACATACCAGTCAAAAATCATCTGCACCACGGGTGCTTCATCGGCATTTAAGACCAACCGCTGATTGACCACATTGTAACCATAAGGCGGTGTACCACCATTGTGCAAACACTTCTGTGCATTGGGCAAGTGTCCCTTCTTCATCACCTCAACCGCGAGGTTTCTGCTATACCACTCAGAAATGCCATCATCCAAACTCTCATAGAGAATGGAGTCAGGAGAATTACCGTTCAGGATTTCCTGAGTGCTGTACAGAATGTCAACACCATTCTTCTGCAGTTCCCGCTTATAGTACTGCTTATCATACCGATTTCGTGCAAATCGGTTGTTTGCATAGACAATCACATAGCGGAATGTGCGGGACTTACTGTCCTCAATCATTCGCAGAAAGTTCTTGCGGTTTGCATTGGTGCCTGTCATCGCCTTATCGATGTACTCACCTACGACCTCAAACTCCATCCGCTCGGCATACTCTTTGCAGTGCTTAATCTGCTCCTCTGCACTGACTTCTCTTTGGTTATCGCTACTGTATCGAGCATACAGTACACACTTGATTTTCTCCATGTTCGTTGCTCCTTTCTTATGCTACATTGTCAGTATCTTCTTCGGTTGCATCTGCTTCCAACAGATGATAAATAATCTGCGCGAGTGTTCTCGCCTGCTCTACGGTAATTTTGGTTGAAGTGATTGTGGGGAGATTGTTCTTCTTCAAGTCCTCTTTGGAAACGGTAATCATATTCTTACTCCTTTCGTATTGTACCGGACTTGGAGCGGAATGTCAGCCACTCGGTAAAACGAAAGAAAAAAACCTAACGACATTTCATCGTCAGGTCTAAACCATAAAAAGGGCATAAAGATAACAATGAAATAGCAACCGAGTTGCTGTTCGTGTTACCCGTTTAATCCCCTCAATCTACATGTATGCATTAATTGACTCGTCATAATCAGTTGCCTAACCCTGACAACCGTGGTGCTCATTGATTGCTTACCTATGATACGGTCTCTTATCACACGAGATATTAAATTATCAAAAATCCACTCCCATTCGGGATTGATTGCATTATACACCACCCATATTTTTTGTCAAATCTGCAAAATAGCAAGATGCACAAAGGAAGAACAGAAAAAGATATGAGAGAATTTTTATACCCACAAAAAAGTTATGAGGAAGAAAATTGCCCTAATTTTGAGCAAGAAAACTTATGAGAAAAAAGGCATTTGGCATACTTCACAAAAATACACGATTTCAAGCACCTTTTCAGAAGAATTTTCCCGCTGCACAATAAAAGGATATGAGGAGAAAAATACCTCATATCCTTTTTTCTATTCAAGGGAATTAAACATATCATCACCAAGAACACCCCTTTGCGGTGTGTGCGGTTGCTGGTCGCCCCCTAAGACGGTTTCTGCTATCTGGGCGATTACTGCCTTCTCTTGCTCTATCTTCGCGATATCAGCGAGCAGTTGCGCTTCCTCTTGCTTGTGCCAATCATCCAGACTTGTGTGGTTTGCTCTGGTCTGCTCCTTGCTGATTCCACGAACAAGACCAAACTGTTCCATTGCTTCGGCATAACTGTCCTGCAGTTGAATAACCTGTTGCTTTTTACCGAAATACTTACTTGCATTTATGTGTCCTTTTTCGTCAGTTGGCATCACAAAATAATGCCCATGCCGACAGGATTCGTCTGCATTCAGGTCATATCTTATGATTTTTCCTTTGCCGAACTGCTCCTCCAACCATTCAATGTTCGCATTATTCCAATCGTCAAAATTAATACTGCTCTCCATTTCAGGTGAGAATGTCAGCACGAACTCAACGAGGACAACGGCATCTTTACGAACCTTTCTGCCTGTCTGCTCCTGTTGCTCCCTGATAGTATGGCGAACAACTTGTGTCATTGTTTTTTCTGGACTTTGTACCCATGTTTTGTTCTCGCATTCTCTTTCAGGGTGCTTACGATGTTTCAAGCGGTCACGGTGTTTTTGGTGTCGCTCAATATTGGCGACACTACCCACCTTATACTTTTGAAACCTCATAATACAAAATTTGCTCATACCTTTTTCTCCTTTCAAAAAACGGAAGAAAAATGAGCAATTTGAGCAGACGGCACCACCGGCGACACACAAAAGGTAGGAGGTGTGATTTGTCGCCGTTGCACCTCACTCCAACAAAATGGTTCTGAGTATAAGCAGTACCGTTTTGCTTCCGTTGCGGTCATCTTTCTTCCTGCAATAAATATGAACAATATCATTTTCTTTTGGAAAAAAGATGACTTACTACGGTTCTTACAGAACCAGTAAGGTCTGCGACACCGTTTTACTAAATTTCCTCATAACAATTTCAAAGCAGAAAACTTATGAGAAAATTTTGTAGTTTTGCTTGTCTGTTCTATCATACTTAATTTGAGAAAAATCACTTATTCTCAAATACAGATGAAAGGACAAATAACATTGACAAGCATAAAAATCGTACTGTCAGAAGACAGAAAAAAGAGAATTAAGAAAGCGAGTGTGGATGCAGGCAAAACCCTTTCCAGATATGTTCTTGATATGGTTGACCCTTTGAACAAGGATACCGTTAGGAACGAACTGACCGCCGTTGAGGAGCAGTTAAACGGCTTTGGCGGTCGTATGTCATACGAGGAAAGAACCGCCCTTAAAATCCGCCGTAGCGAGTTAAGGAAGGAGTTAGGACTATGAGCAAGGACATACACGAAGTGCAAATTGATGTTATGGAGTGGATGGAGATTACCGACTTAAAAGAGATGATTCGCCAGAGCAAGCAAACGGAGAACGAAAGGAAAATAGCAATGCAAGCAGATACATTGAATGCCGTGGTGCTTGCTTTAAGGTG
>SVLB01000048.1 GCA_015068135.1 Oscillospiraceae bacterium
CGCAAGATATTTTGACTTACTGCGCAAACCGGACTCTACCGTACCTATGTACGCCGACGAGTCCGGTTTGCTTGTCTTTGCGGCTCCTTTGACCTCTGCCAGCTTGTCAAAAAAGATTTTTTTGACAAGCTGAACGGGTACAAAACCGAGGTTTTGTACCCGTTCAATTTATACAATTACAGCACCTTGGAAAGGAAATCCTGCAGTCTTGGGGACTTAGGATTGGTGAAGAATTCAGCGGGGGGTGCTTCTTCGGAGATCACGCCGTTGTCAATGAAGATCACCCGGTTGGCGACCTCACGGGCAAAGCCCATTTCGTGGGTGACACAAACCATGGTCATGCCCTCCCGGGCCAGCTCCCGCATAACCTCCAAAACCTCACCGACCATCTCAGGGTCCAGGGCGGAGGTGGGCTCGTCAAAGAGCATCACCTGAGGCTCCATGCAAAGGGCCCGGACGATGGCGACTCTCTGCTTCTGACCACCGGAGAGCTGATTGGGATAGGACTCTGCCCGGTCACCCAGGCCAACACGGGTCAAAAGCTCACGGGCCTTTGCCTCAGCTTCTTCCTTGGTCTTGCCCAAAAGCTTCATGGGACCGATGGTAAGATTGCGCAGGATGGTCAGGTGGGGGAACAGATTGAACTGTTGGAACACCATGCCCATCTTCCGGCGATGGCGGTTGATATCTACCTTGGGATCGGTGATATCCTCACCGTCAAAGAGGATGCTGCCGCCGGTGGATTCCTCCAGCCGGTTCAGACAGCGCAGGAAGGTGGATTTGCCGGAGCCGGAAGGACCGACAACGACTACAACGTCACCTTTGTTGATGTCGATGTTGATGCCGTCGAGAACGTGAAGGTCTCCAAAGGACTTCTGCAGATTCTCCACACGGATCAGAACAGTATTCTCAGTGGTCACTCTTAGCCAGCCTCCTTTCAAGGATGGATACCAGCTTGGTCAGGATCATGACCAGGGCCAGGTAGATCACCGCAACAGCGATCAGGGGCATGAAGTTACTGTAGGTAACGGATCGGATCTTCAGTCCGCCCTGGGTCAGGTCGGCAACGCCAATGTAGAAGGCAACAGAAGATTCCTTCAAAAGGGTGATGAATTCGTTAGCCAAAGAGGGGAGGATGGCCTTGAAGGCCTGGGGCACCACGAAATAGACCATGGTTTTAACATAGTTAAAGCCCAGGCTTCGACCGGCCTCGATCTGGCCCTTATCCACGCTCATGATACCGCCGCGAACGATCTCAGCAACATAAGCACCGGAGTTCAGTCCAAAGCAGATCACAGCGGCGATGAATTTGTCTACATTCAAAGGAAGCAGACATACAAAGTACAAAATGATCAGCTGGACCATGACGGGGGTGCCACGCATAACGGTCAGATACAGTCTGCAGATCCCGTCCAGGAAGCCAAGCTTTCCGGTCATCTGATTGGTGCAGCGTACCACCGCGATCAAAAAGCCCAGGAAAATACCCAAAAGGGCAGCAAAGAGGGTAATGGACAGGGTCGTACCCAGGCCCTTCAAAAGGTACTCATAGCGGTCTTTTTCAATGAAATTCTTGTGGAAACTATCCTTGAATTCATTCCAGGCACGCTGAATAGCATTTCCCGTGTCGGGACGTTGAGAGGAGTAATTTTCCAAAGCAATGCAGTCGGCAACACCGGTGCGCAGGGTATTTTTGTTGGTGATGTCGATCTGCTGACCCTGGTATTCCACGGTGGTGATCTCTCGGATAGCCTTGGTTACCGTTATCAGGCCACCGGTGCAGGTATCTACCAAAGAATCCTCCAGGTAAAGCTGCATACCGGCTTCGGTCTCGTAGATGGTCAGGGAGATCTTGCCGGTCAGGGCCTTGGCATCTGCCAGATAACCCTGGATAGCGGCGGTCACCTGCAGATTGACCTTGGTAGCATTGGTCTTTTTACCGGCTTCCTCGTTTTCCTGATAGAAGGTATATACCTGGGTCATGATCTCGTCAGCATGATCAGTGATCACGCCTGCGGCATCCACCGTTTCATAGGCGCAGGAAACGATCACATCCTTGTTATCGCCATAGCTGACGGATTCTGCCTTGATCTTTGAATTCTTCAGGATGGTCTGCGCGCCCTTGGCAGTGGATTTAGCGATAGAGCCGAAGGTCTCATCAATGATTTCCTGGGCCTGCGCAACGCTGATCTTGTTGGTGACTTCACCGGCACCGGCGGTAAGACTGAAATACAGAAAAACGGCCACTACCGCGACAACCGCGGCAATGATATACAGCCGTAATTTGCGCTTGGGATCAGAAGTCTTTTTCATGGACACGGCTCCTTGTTAAGAATAAGCAAGAAAAATAGGAATGACCAGGCATTCCTATTTTTCCGTGTTTTGTAAATTACTTAATGTACTTGGCGATGATGGCATCGATGGTGCCGTCAGCGGTCAGCTCCATGATGGCGTTGTCAATGGCCTCCAGCAGAGCGGTGTTGCCCTTAGCCAGGCAAGCGGCGTAGTCCTCGTCGGCGTAGGAGGTCTCCAGGATCACCAGACCCTCGTTGGCTTCCACGAAAGCCTTGGCAGGCTCGTTGTCGATGATGACACAGTCAACATCGCCGCCCAGCAGAGCGGCAACAGCCTCATTGCCGTTGGTGTACTGGGTAACCAGCTCTTCGCCGAAATCGTCGGTGGAGTAGATGTCACCGGTGGTGCCCAGCTGAACGCCTACCTTGTAAGCAGCGCCCTCAGCGTACAGATCGTCAACGGTGGTGATGGGGGAGCCTTCCTTGACGATGATGGACTGCACACCGGAAGCGTAGCTGATGGAGAAGTCAACTTCTTCCTGACGCTCGGGAGTCACAGTCATACCGGCAAGACCCATATCGGCAGAACCGGCATTCACAGAGGAAATGATGGAGTCGAACTGCATGTCAACGATCTCCAGCTCCAGACCCAGCTTCTCAGCGATGGCGGCGGCGATCTCAGCATCGATACCGATGATGGTCTCGCCCTCGTAGTACTCGTAGGGAGGGAAGTAGGCGTTGGTAGCCATGGTCAGCTTGCCGGGGTTGACAGTGGTGAAAGCGGCAGCCTCGCCGGTGCCCTCGGTAGCCTCAGCAGTGGCCTCAGTGGTAGCTTCGGTGGTGGCTTCAGTGGTAGCGGCAGTGGTGGTCTTCTTGGTCTCCTTGTCCTCACCGCAAGCGGCGAACAGGCCCAGAGCCATGACCAAAACCAATGCCATAGCAATGATCTTCTTCATTTTTCATTCTCCTTTTATTGTTGCCCGTTTATGATCCGGGCGATTATGCACAATATTATACATCCTTTACACCCATGGGTCAATTGGAATATACCACAAAATGCCTATTTAATAGGGAATTTCCATGGATAGAATCCACAAAAGTATACAATATTCGGTGAATATTTGTATATTTATATTCAAAAACCGGGACTGGACAAGAACTGCAAATTGTGCTATAAATGCTTAGGCCGAGGGGAGCCGCTGTGGGGCTCGGCCTAGAGAAAGGATGATGGAATTGGTACAGTTACTTTTGGCAGTGATCTATATTTCCTTTATCAGCCTGGGTCTTCCTGACGGCCTTTTGGGTGCGGGCTGGCCTTCCATGCAGCCGGAGTTTGGGGTTCCTGTGTCCTGGATGGGGCCGGTTGCCCTGATCATCTCCACGGGAACGGTGATCTCCAGCCTGGTCTCAGACCGGCTGACCCGAAAACTGGGTACGGGAATGCTTACAGCGGTGAGCGTTGCCACAACGGCGGTATCCTTGTTTGGCTTTGCCTTCAGCGGAAGCTACTGGATGCTCTGCCTTTGGGCGATCCCTTACGGCCTGGGGGCTGGCAGTGTGGATTCCTGCCTGAATAATTATGTGGCGATCCACTATGAGGGAAAGCATATGAGTTGGCTGCACTGCATGTGGAGTGTGGGCGCCATGACCGGCCCTGCTATTATGGGCGCTGTGCTGACCCTCGGACAAAGCTGGAACTACGGCTATCTTTACATAGGTATCCTGCAGGCGGTTTTGACCCTGGCTCTGTTTGGCTCATTGAAGATCTGGAAACGGCCTTCTGCCGATCAGGAGGATGCGCCCCAGGGGGCGCCTTTGAAGCTGCGGCAGATCGTGAGATTCCCCGGGGCGAAAGCGATCTTTCTGACCTTTTTCTGCTACTGCGCTTTGGAGCAGACCGCCGGTCAATGGGCAGGCAGCTATTTCTTCGGCCACGGAAAGCTGTCCGAAGACAGCAGTGCGCTCCTTGCCAGCCTGTTTTATGTGGGTATCACGGTGGGACGGTTCTTCAACGGCTTTTTGACCATGCGCTTTTCCGATAAGGCACTGGTTCGGGGCGGTATCGGCATCATCCTGGCCGGTGTGGTTATTATGCTTTTACCCCTGGGGGTTGGTGCGGGTGTTGCCGGCTTTTTGCTGATCGGTCTTGGTTGCGCGCCCATCTATCCCTGCGTGATCCATTCCACCCCCGACCATTTTGGCGCGGAAAACTCCCAGGCTGTGATCGGTGTGGAAATGGCGTGTGCCTATGTGGGCATCTGTGTGATGCCGCCGGTGTTCGGCTTTGTGGCAGATTGGCTGGGCCTATGGACCATGCCTGTATTTCTGGGCATCATCTGCCTTACTATGCTCATCTTCCACGAACTGCTCCACAAGCAGGTAAAGCATAGATAATTGCAGGGTCATGACCCCACCGCAAATTCAGAACCAACCTTCGTAGGGAACGCCGCCCTCGGCGTTCCGACCGCGAAGCGGCCGTGTAGGGGCCGGCATCCTGTTGCGGTGCCCGGTGCTCTCCTTGGCGCGAACGCCTGCGTCGATCACCGACCGCTGCCCTGCGCTCGAGTCGCTGTATCCGCCACAGGCGGCGCTCCTCTCGCTTACCTCGACGGCCCGTTCCGCGAAGCGGCAGTGCGGTATTAATAAAATCGGTGCAGGGCTGAATAGTCCTGCACCGGTATTTTTTTAATAGAAAAGAAGATCCGAGTAGGTGGGATAGGGCCAATAGGACTTATCCGTCAGCTGCTCCAAAATGTCCGCCTGCTCCCGTAATGCTTCCATTCTGCTTACGATCACATCGTGATAGTAGGAAACGATCTGCTCATTGCCCTCGGGGATCCCATCCAGCTCCTTGCGAAGGGCTTCACAGTGGCTGTAGAGGGCATCGGTAGCGGCACTGAGACGACCAACCAGATCCGTTTCCGCGGCACAGGAGATGCCCAAAGACTTCTTTGCCAGCATACCCTCGCAAAGGGACTTGGTGTAGGCGGTTGCGGCAGGCAGGATCTGATGCAAAACCATATCGATGCTGGTTCTTGCTTCGATATTGACGATCTTGCGGTAGCTTTCCATATGGATCTCGTGACGGGCCCGGAATTCCTCCTCGGTAAAGATGCCGTGCTGGGTCACAAGATCAATATTCTTTTGGGATACATAATGGGGCAGGGCAGTGGCAGTGGAGGCGTGATTGCTCAGACCCCGTTCTTTTGCTTCCTGCTTCCATTCTTTGGAATAGCCGTTGCCGTTAAAAATGATCCGCTGATGCTCGGTCAGGGCGTTGCAAATAAGGGTCTGCAAAGCCTGATCAAAATCAGGAGCCTTTTCCAGGGCGTCGGCAAACTGCTGCAGCTCCTCTGCCATAATGGTGTTCAGAGCCACATTGGAGTCGGCAATGGACTGGGAAGAGCCCAGCATACGGAATTCAAACTTATTGCCGGTAAAGGCCAAAGGAGAGGTGCGGTTTCGGTCGGTGGTATCCCTGGGGATGGAGGGCAGAACGTCCACACCGATGCGCATGACGCTCTTTTGAGGGTCTGTGTAATTGGTGCCGTTGATAATGGACTCTACAACGGCAGTCAGCTCATCTCCCAGGAAGATGGAAACGATGGCGGGCGGTGCTTCGTGGGCTCCCAAACGGTGGTCATTACCGGCGGAGGCAACACTGCACCGAAGGAAATCCTGGTATTCGTCCACGCCCTTGATAAAAGCGGACAAAAATACCAAAAACATAGCATTCTGCCGGGGGGTCTTGCCGGGACGGAACAGATTCTGACCGCCATCGGTAGCCAAAGACCAGTTGTTGTGCT
Source organism: Oscillospiraceae bacterium (assembly GCA_015068135.1). Taxonomy (GTDB): domain Bacteria; phylum Bacillota; class Clostridia; order Oscillospirales; family Oscillospiraceae; genus Faecousia. The sequence goes on from SVLB01000048.1 coordinate 6,098, forward strand.
TGCCGGAGCCGTTGACACCCTTGAAGGGCTTTTCGTGAAGCAGGCACACCAAATTGTGCTTGGCGGCACATTTTTTCATGACCAGCATGGTCAGCTGATTGTCGTCGCAGGCGGAATTGCAGTCTGTGTAAATGGGTGCCAGCTCGTGCTGACAGGGGGCACCCTCGTTGTGCTTGGTCTTGCTGAGAATGCCCAAACGCCACAGCTGTTCATCCAGGTCCTTCATGAACTGGGACACCCGATTGCGGATGGTGCCGAAATAGTGATCGTCCAGCTCCTGACCCTTGGGAGGCACTGCGCCAAATAAGGTCCTGCCGGTAAGTCTCAGGTCCTCTCGCTGGGCGTAAAGGTCCTTGGGAAGAATAAAATACTCCTGCTCCGCGCCGACACAGGGGATCACTCGCTTGGTTTCTGTATCTCCAAACAGCCGCAGGATCCGAACTGCCTCCCGGGAGACCTCGTCAATGGAACGAAGCAGGGGCGTCTTCTTATCCAGTGCCGCACCGGTGTAGGAGAAGAAGCAGGTGGGGATGTACAAACTGCCGTCCCGGACAAAGGCAAAGGCTGTGGGGTCCCAGGCGGTGTAGCCACGGGCCTCAAAGGTGGCGCGCAGACCGCCGTTGGGGAAGGAGGAGGCATCGGGTTCACCACGAACCAGTGCCTTTCCCGTAAACTCCATGATCACTTTGCCGTCACCGGCAGGCTCGATAAAGGAGTCATGCTTTTCTGCGGTGATGCCGGTCATGGGCTGGAACCAGTGGGTGTAGTGGGTGGCACCCTTTTCGATGGCCCAAAGGCGCATAGCCTCGGCAATGGGATTGGCAACCTCCAGCTCCAGGGGCGTGCCGTTTTCGATGCACTGCTTCCAGGAAGCGTAAACCTCGGGACTCAGGCGCTGCTGCATGGTGGCCTGATTGAAAACGTCACTGCCAAAGATCTCCGGTACGTTGATAAAGTCGCTCACGAAACCGCATCCTTTCAAATAACTATCTCATTTATTTTATTCCCGACGGGGCAAAAATGCAATGAATGAATTCGTATAAAATGGGAATTTATGGGGGATGGGATTTGTTAGACCTTACAATTTGCCTTTCCGGGAGAGGGCAAAGGCACTGACCAGGGCGGTCAGGGGAATGGAGAGGATCACACCTACGGAGCTTGCTACGGCGCTGATGATCTCCACGGAGAAGTAGGGGGTACTGGTCAGATAGTTATAGGAAAGCCCCAGGGTGTAGAAATAGAGGATCTGCACAAAGCTTCCGCCAAGAACTGCCAAAACCAGGGTGGTGGTCATAGTCCCCACCATATCCCGACCAACATTCATGCCGGAACGGAACAGCTCCATAAAAGAGAGGCTGGGATTAGCCGTATGGATCTCCGTCATGGACGAGGAGATGCCCATGGTGGTATCCATGGAAGCACCCAAAGAGCAAATGATCACCCCGGCGACCAAAAGCCCCCGGATTCCGATGGGTGTGCCGGTGTTGAGAAGCTGTAACAGAGGCTCAGCTTCTTCCGTGCGCAGACCGCTGACCCGGGTCATGGACTGGGCGAGAAGACCGAAAGCCATGGCAAATACGATACCCATGACAGTGCCAGCCATGGCGCAAAGGCTCTTTTTTTGGATGCCGCCCAAAATGGTCATGGTGACCACTGTGATATAAGCACAGACCAAAAGGGTCATGGGAAGGGTAGCGGCACCCTTCAACAGGGCAGGGATCAGGATCAGAAACACACTGAGCAGGGTGATCACCAGGCTGACCAGTGATTTTGCACCGGTTTTGCCGCCAACTGCCACAGCGATCAGCAAAAACAGTCCCACAACGATCCAAATGGGGGTGGAGCGGTCGTATTCATAGACCTCTGCGGTATGATCGCCGTTGGCGTAGGTAGAGATGATCAGAACCACATTATCTCCAACCTCCAGGGGATCTCCGTATAGAGGACCGATGTAATTGGTTGCCAGCATAGTCTGTCCCTTGTACTGACCGGAGGTGATCTTCACATGCATAGCCTGCTCACCCCGCCAGGAATCGTCCTCGTCCGGGTTTTGCACAGAATTGTCGGAGATGATCATGGTCACCTCGCCCTTTTCGTACTCGGCATATTCTTCGGCATCAATGGTGTTTTCTTCCGGTGCCTTGGCAAGAAAGTACCCGATCACAAATAATATCACAGCCACAAACAGCACTGCGGCAGTCAATATCTTGTTTTTCATGGACAAAGTATCCTTTCTGTCTTTTTCCTAAGAATACCATGTTGGCACTTTCATGTCAAGCAATACAAAATATACGGTCTGGAAGCAACACATTGCACAATATTTTGTTTTTTATCAAAAAAAGCAGAAACGAGGGTGGAAAAATATTACTTTGCGTGCTATACTAAATTCATCTTATTATGGGTGCTCATTGAGCACATATAGAAAGGAAGGAAAACGATGAAAAGATCCCCTTTTAGCAGATTCTTTTCCGGATTGCTTGCTGTGATCATGGTACTGTCCCTGATCCCGGTAACCAGCATTGCGGCGGATTCTGCGACGGCAACCCTGGTTACCTCTGTTGCCGATCTGAAGGCCGGAGACCAGGTCGTCATTGCCGCCAGCAATGCAGACTTTGCTCTGAGTACCAATCAGAAAACCAACAACAGAGAAGGTAAGGCCATCACCAGAGACGGTGATCAGATCACCTTTGGTGACGATATTCAGGTCCTTACCCTGGAGGCAACCGAAAGCGCAGGTATCTTTGGCCTGAATACAGGCTCCGGCTATCTGTATGCCGCCTCCACTACGAAAAACCAGTTAAAGACCCAGGCGGCTCTGGACGCCAATGCCAGCTGGAAGATCGAGATCTCCTCCAGTGGTGCCGCAACGGTCACCGCCCAGGGCAGCAATACCAGAAACCTGATGCGGTATAATCCCAATGGCGGCGCTCCCCTTTTCGCTGCCTACGGCTCCGGCCAGCAGGATATTTCCATCTATAAGATCGCCAACGGTCCCGAAGATCCTATCCCCGACAATATGATCGAGTCCGGCGTTCTGAACCTGCAGCAGGCCAATGCGGAGACTGCTGAGAATGTTACCGTGATGGGCCAGGTGGTCTACCACTACGGCAAGGTCTTTAACGGAAACGAGAGCCTGAATTCCATCATTTTGGAGGACGTGATCGACGGTGAGATCGTAGGTTTCCAGATCTATGATTACAACGATTACGCCAAGTACAAAGTGGGCGATATTGTCAAAGTTACGGGCAATATTACCCTCTACAACGGTGTCATGCAGATGTCCTTCCCCACTATGGAAGTGGTTCAGACCGGCGTGACCCCCATTGAGGCCCAGGAGGTTACTGTTTCTGAGCTTGGTGCCGACTATCTCAGCGAGTATGTTTACATCAAGGATGTTACCCTGGGTACATATAATGCCAATAACACCACAGTTACCGATGCTACCGGTACCATCAACCTTTACGGTGGCGCGCCCCTGCCTGCCGATACGGTTGAAGCCAATGTAACCGGCGTTTACGGCTGCTGCTCCGCCTATAAGACCACTTATCAGCTGCGTAACGGCACCGGTGCGGATTATGTTGTAGGCGGCGGCACTACGGAACCTCCCGTAGAACCCTCTGAGCCCACCGGCACTGCCTACGCAAAGACCGCTTCCATCGCAGCCGGTGATAAGGTTGTGATCTTCAATGCCGAAAGCGGTATGCTTCTGTCTTCCACCAAATCCGGCTACAAGCTGGCCGGTGTGGGCGCAACCGATACAAACGGCGTGATCACTACCGCGGATCCTGCCGTTGTGTGGACCGTTGGTGTTCAGGATGGCAAGTACACCTTCACCCAGGATAATTATATGCTGGGCATGGTGCAAAGCGGCAACTATGTGAATCTGTCCACCAATGCTTCCGACGGAAATATCTATTGGGAGCTGTCTGCCGGTACTGGGGCACATACCTGGTACGCGAAGAATACCGGCATTCCTGCCGGCAACTACGGTCCTTACTACCTGGAGTGGTTCGACGGCTTTACCGCCTACGGCTCCAACAGTCCCTCCGACGGACAGTTCGGCGTTGTCTTCTATAAGGAAGGCGGCACGCCTGCTGTGCCTCCGGTTGATCCCTCTGAGCCTACTGAGCCCTCCGCGCCTACCGAGCCCTCCGAGCCCTCTGAGCCTGATGTGACTCCCGAGGGGACTGCGGCTTACCTGGTTACCGATGTGGCTGACCTGGCAGTCGGCGATCAGATCGTTCTGGTCTGCCCCTCCAGCACTGCCATTATTGGACCCAGCGCAGGCAACTTCTATGCAAGCGTTACCGATGGTGTGACCCTTTCTTCCGATAATCAGACCGTCTACTTTGACGAGGATCTGACCCAGATACTCACCCTGGGTGAGGGTACTACCTCCGGCACCTGGAGCATGGATGCTTCCGGCGCATATCTTGCAGCCGTTACGGGCGGTAAGAACTATTTGAAGAACGAGACCGCTGTTTCCGCATTCTCCTCCTGGACCATTGAGATCTCCAAGGACGGTGTTGCGACCATCAAGAGCAAGACCACCGAAACGGATCGCAACTGGATCCGCTACAATCCCACCTCTCCTCGTTTCTCCTGCTATAAGAGCGGTCAGTCCGACGTAGCGATCTACAAAGTCCCTGCCGTACATACGGGCAAGGTCACCTCTGTCGACCAGTTCGTTTCCGGCACTTATGCCATGGTCGTGGATGGCGGCTACGCCATGGGCAACCTGGACGGCAGCTGGATCAGTGTTGTCCGTCCCTCCATCGACGGTGACCAGGTCACCGATGCCAAGGGCGGTGTCTGGACTCTGACTGTGGAAGGGGATAAGGTCACCATTACCGATGCCAACGGTTCTTCCGTTAAGCCCAAGGGCGGCAATACCAACGGCATTGCCTCCGGTGCCTATGGCTGGCAGTGGACCTTCGATGAAAAGACCCAGACCTTCACCTTTGCCGGTACCGGCAGCGATACGGTGAAGCTGGCCAGTAATGCCAACGAGGATCCCACCTATGGCGGCTTCCATAAGTTCCGCGCTTATAAGAATTCCACCATTTCCGGCAACCCTGCCACCTATCCTGTCAACTTCACCCTCTATGCCATTGCCAAGGAGAATGCCGAGTCCTCTCTGCCTGTCGAGGGCGCTCAGGTCGTGATCTACAATGTCAGCGCCCAGGGCGTTTTGGCTGCCGAGAATGACACCCAGAGCATCAACGGCGCAGCCGCTGAGATCGTGGACGGCAAGGCCATTCCTGCCAACGGCGGTGTGGTATTCACCGTTGAATACAATGGCGACTATGTCCGTTTCAAGAACGAAAAGTACGGTTATCTCTGCTCCAACGGCACCGGTAACAATGCTTTCTATTCCGAAACTGCCTCCGAAGATGCCGACTGGAAGCTTACCTACGGCAAGAAGGGCGGTTATAACATGGAAAGCCGTACCGCCAAGTTCAACGGCACCTACAGCCAGTACCTGGAGTACTATGCCGATGCCTACAAGACCTACTCCATGTACAATGTCACCGACTACGATATTTACGAGTTCTTCTTCTATGAGGTCGGCTCCGATGTCAAGCTCACTGAGGGAATCGTAAATATGCCTGTGATAGACTTCGGTATTCTGACCGATGCCTACATCGGAAGCGACTACACCTTCAGCTTCACTGTGGATGCTGTCTTCGGTGTAGACGGCGAGCTGGAAGTTACTGCCGGTAAGACTCTGCTTACCAAGAATGACGATGGCTCTTATACCGTTCCTGCCGACAAGATCTCCGGTACTGAGCTGGTTTTGACTGTTTACGGTAAGGATACCGTGGGTACTGTGATCGCAGGCTCTGCCACCGTTACCGTCAAGGACGAGCCCACCATTACCGATGTGACTCCCGGTGCAGGCGTTCAGACCGGTAAGGATCTGCGTCCTGTGATCAGCGCCAAGGTCAACAACGCCGGTGCCGATCCCAAGATCACCGTGACTATCAACGACGAGGCTGTGGACTTTGTCTATGCCAATGGCGTGGTTACCTATACCCCCACTGCCGATATGCCCGAGGGCCGTACCGCTGTTACCGTTAAGGTAGTCCGCGCAGACGGCAAGGAGGCGGTTGCCAACTGGAGCTTTACTGTGGGTGTTGCCCAGTACCAGCTGTACTTCGGTCAGCTCCACTCCCATACCACCTATTCCGACGGCTCCGGCTCTCTGGATTCCGCTTTGGATTATATCAAGAACCTGCCTGAAAGTGCCAATGTGGACTTTGTGGCCTTTACCGACCACTCCAACTACTTTGACACCACGGGTGCTGCCAACCCCGCAGAGGCTCTGTGGGATACCAGCAAGGCGACCGCAGCCAGCATGAAGCTGTGGGATGCCTATACCGGCGCTATTGATGATTTCAACGCCAGCCAGTCCAATGTGATCGCACTGGCAGGCTTTGAGATGACCTGGTCCGGCGGTCCCGGCCATATCAACACCTTCAATACCCCCGGTATTGTTTCCCGTAACAATTCCACTTTGAACAATAAGACCAACGATGCCGGCATGAAGGCTTACTACGAGCTTTTGAGCCGTCCTGAGGGTGCCGAGGCTCTCAGCCAGTTCAACCACCCCGGTTCCACCTTCGGTACCTTCACCGATTTTGCCTACTGGGATGCGGTTCTCGATACCCGTATTCAGATGGTCGAGGTCGGTAACGGCGAAGGCCAGATCGGCGCCGGCGGCTACTATCCCAGCTATGAGTATTATACCATGGCGCTGGATAAGGGCTGGCATGTGGCTCCCACCAACAACCAGGATAACCACAAGGGTAAGTGGGGCAACGCCAACAACGCCCGTGACGTTATCCTGACCGATGATTTCTCTGAGGCCGGTATCTACCAGGCCATCCGGGATATGCGTATGTACGCGACCGAGGATAAGAACCTGGAGATCTACTACAATGTCAACGGACTGCCTCTGGGCTCCTCCATTACCGAGGTTCCCGAAAAGCTGAACCTGAGCGTCACGGTTTACGATCCCGACAAGTCCGATTCCATCAGCAAGGTGGAAGTGATCGTCAACTCCGGTAAGGTTGCCTATACCTGGTCTGATCCTGCGGTCCTGGCTACCGGTGCCCTGGAAGTGACCCTGGATCCCACCTACAGCTACTACTATATCCGTGTCACAGAGGGTGACGGCGATCTGGCTGTGACCTCTCCCGTTTGGGTTGGTGAGAGCCTGAAGTTGGGTATCTCCAGCCTTACCTGCGGCACCTCCACTCCCGTTACCAACGAGGAGTTGACCCTGACCACCACCCTGTTTAACAGCGAGAGCAAGGCTGCACGGGTCAAGTCCGTTACCTACACCGCCAACGGCGGCGAGGTCATTGCTACCGACACCACCGGTTACTCCATCCCTGCCGGCAGCACCTTTGAGATCAAGCAGAAGCTGATCCCCACGGATGCCAAGGTTACCACCATCACCGCAACTGTGGTCATGGACCTGGACGGTGAGGAATTCACCTTCACCATGGACATCACCCTGGATGTTCAGGATGCCGATAAGCTGGTTTATATCGGCATCGATGCCTCCCACTACAATGAGTACGTCAACGGTAACTACAAGGATTCCATGGGCAACTTCGGTGCCCTGGCAGCCGAGTACAGCGTGCGTACCGTTACCCTGATGGAGAGTGCGGACTTGATCGCGGCCTGCGCTAATCCCAAGTACAAAGCTCTGATCCTGACCGCTCCTTCCCGCCGCAGCAGTGAAGCCCAGGCGGCTAACCCCCTGAAGGTCTATACTGCTGAAGAGCTTGCCGCTATCAAGGCCTTCAACGAGGCTGGCGGTATTGTGATCCTGGCCGGTTGGTCCGACCACTACGAGAACTATCCCGATGTGGCAAGCATTGCCGGTATGAAGGCAAACGAGCATATGGCAGCTACCCAGAACGCGGTCCTGGAAGCTCTTGGCTCCAGTCTGCGCATTGGCGACGATGCCACCTATGACGATGCCCATAACGGCGGTCAGGCTTACCGTCTGTACTTCAACACCTACGGCGACAGCATTCTGACCGAGGGCGTTGAAGTCGATCCCGAGAATCCCCATGACCGTCTGTATACCGAAGTGTTCAGCTACTATGGCGGCGCTTCCGTATATACCGTTGACGGTACGGTGCCTTCCACTGTGACCCCTGTGGTTTACGGCCATAAGGAGACCTACTCCGTGGACGTGGATAAGGACGGCCTGGGCGGCACATCTATGTTCAAGTACCCCGTTGCCGAGGGCGATAACCGCCTGATGGCAGTGGCTACCGAGCAGCTGGCAGGCAGAGGCCTGATCGTGGTCTCCGGTGCCGCTTTCATGAGTAACTTCGAGGTCCAGGCCACCATTGAGGACTCCGGCGCTGAGAAGAACTACTCCAACTACAAGATCTGCGAGAACCTGCTTGGTATCATCAATCCTGTGCAGGTGAGCGACATTGCCGATGTCCAGGCACAGACCGGCGTTGGCTACAAGTACACCATCGAGGGTATTGTGACCTCCAATGCCTCCGGCTTCGACAAGGATACCGCCTTCTTTGACTGTATCTATGTCCAGGACGAGACCGCCGGTGTCTGCTGCTTCCCTGTGGCTGGTAACTACAAGATCGGTGACAAGGTCCGCGTGACCGGCACCACCGAGTTCTACCAGGGCGAAATGGAGCTGCAGGTGACTTCCATCGAGGTCATCGGTTCCGGTACTGTGGAGCCCAAGGAGGTTACCGCAAAGCAGGTCAACGATCTGTCCGTGCTGGGTCAGCTGATCAAGGTCAAGGGTACCGTTGTCAGCTTCCAGAAGGAGAATGGCCTGGTTCAGACCATCCTCGTCAAGGACGCCAAGGGCGATGTGTGCCGCGTGTTCATCGATGGCTATATTACTACCGATGAGGATGTGAAGGATCTGTCCGTGGGCTGTGAGATCACCGTCACTGGTATCTCCTCTTACGACAATACCTTCGCTATGAACGCTACCCGTGCAGCCCGTGCAACCGACAATATGTATCCCCGGATCCGTATCCGTGACCGTGCGGACATCGTCTGCAAGGCCGCTCCCGCCACACCTCCCACCGGCGATAACAGCCAGCCCGTGCTGATGCTGGGCATTATGCTGGCCGCTGTGCTGGGCATGGGTGTGACCCTGGTTGCAAAGAAAAAGTTCTGCGCAAAATAATGTTTTAATGGGGCGTGCCGCAATTTGCGGCACGCCCCAACAGCTTGTCAAAAAATTCTTTTTTGACAAGCTGACAGAGGTCAAAGGAGCCGCAAAGACAAGCAAACCGGACTCGTCGGCGTACATAGGTACGGTAGAGTCCGGTTTGCGCAGTAAGTCAAAATATCTTGCGCAGCAAGCCTTTCTGGGTCTTAAGAAGAACGGATTGCCACGGCCACAAGTGGCCTCGCAATGACGCTGCTTTCT
>SVLB01000049.1 GCA_015068135.1 Oscillospiraceae bacterium
AGCCGCTTTTCGGCAAGACAAGAAAAATCACGAAGGGAATACCCGTTGGTATTTTCGAGGGATTTTCCGCAGTATTGGCGGAAAGCGGCCTCCGAAAACCTGTCGGGGTTCGACTCCCCTCGGCTTAAGCATTCTTCCGTTCATTATACCATAAGCTGTCAAGAAATGAAAATGGAAATCACTGCTGCTTATGAATTTTTCGGAACTCCCTGGGAGTCAGGGAAAGCTTGCGTTTAAACAGGGCATTGAAGTGTTTGATGTTTTCGTAGCCAATCTCGGCGGCAATACGGTTGATGGGAAGATCTGTAGACTGCAAAAGTCGGCAGGCGTGTTCCAGGCGGATGGTCTGCACATACTCCATAAAGCCCATGCCCACCTCCTGGGAGAATTTCCGGGAAAGATGAGGCACAGAGTAGCCCAGTTCACGGGAGAACTGGCTTAATTCCAGATTGTCCTTGTAATGGCTTTCTATATAGCTTACCATTTGCCGGATCTCCGGACTTTGGGTGGGGGTAGTATCCTGTTTGCTGATTTTTCGCATGGTTAGAATCAGAAGGGCAACCAAAGAACATCGGATAAACTCTAAATATCCGTAGTTTTGCGCCTTAAATTCTGCAAGAATGCTCTTTACCAGAGTTCCGATTTGTCCGTCATCGTCATGAAGGGTGATGCCGGTGGGGGAGACATTCAGGCTGCGATAACAAAAGCGCAGAAGATATGCGTTCATCATCTCGTCAAAGCTGCGGATGCCTTCCAAACTGCGGTCCAGGAACTTGGGATGAAACAGTAGATTCTGAACCAGTAGCTTACCGCTTCCAATGCGCTTGTAGGAATGGGTCACACCGTAATCCACAATATAGTAGTCACCCGGATTTAGGACCAGGGTTTGTCCGTTGATATGGTGCTCCAGAGAGCCCTTTTCCACATAAGCAAGCTCCAAGGTTTTGTGTCCGTGCTCAAATACCTGGTCAATTCCGGCAGAATGTACGGAGAAGCCTAAAGCATGGGCTTGCTGAAACCATAAGAATTCGTCTGACCAGGAATACATATCAAAATACCCCCTAAAATAGCATAAAAATACCCCTTGCCTTATTATATCGTATTGGATAAAATAAAGTCAAGTAGTATACAGGAAACGGAAAAAGGAGGCTTCATCATGAATATTTGGAAAAGGGTGATTGCTATGATGCTGACTGCTTCTTTACTTGCGGGAGTACCCATATTTCCCCAGGCAGAGGCTGCGTCGGATGTAACCGTATATGGGCTGAAAACAGAGGATCTGGTGAATCCTGTTGGTATCGACAATCCCAATCCTGTGTTTAGCTGGAAAATGCAGTCCTCTGTTTTGGGACAGTGTCAGACTGCCTATCGGATCGTGGTACAGAACGCAGATATTGTAGTTTGGGACTCCGGCAAGGTGGAAAGTGATGTATCTGTGGGGATCGTATACGCCGGTGCGTCCCTTACCTCCTCCACGGACTATACCTGGAAGGTAACGGTTTGGGATAAAGATGGAAACACCGCCGAATCTCCCCAGGCAAGCTTTGCAACGGCACTGCTGGAGGCAAATGCCTTCGCAGATACCGATTTTATCTCTTATTTCGGCGACGAAGCCGTGACAGAATATACATTGGATCTGGATTTCATTGTGAACAAGGGCGCAATGGGGCCGGTTTTCGGAGCGAAGGATTCCGGCAATCTTGTTATGTGGCAGATCAATGCGGGGAAAATGCAGATCCGCCCCCATTTCCGTGAGGGTGGCAGCTGGGTTGCTTACCCGGACTATGCTTCTTCTGTTTATCCCGTGTCTGCCATTGATATTTCTTCCGCGTTCACGGGTCTGGGCGATCTGCACCATTTGCGACTGGTGGTCAACGGAAATACTGTACAGACCTGGATGGGTGCTGATCAGGATTCTTTGGTGCTGCTCAATACCTATACCCATACCGAACCTCTGCCTTTAGGACTTGTGGGTCTTCGGCAGGCGGTGGGAGAATCCGGCTGGATGGATAATTTTGTGGTTACAGCGCCTGACGGAGAGATTCTCTATGAAAACACCTTCGGAGAGGCTAACGACATTCGGGTAACTGACGGTGAGGTCTCCGACGGCTGGCTGAAAATGAACGGCACCAAGGATGTGATCTGTCTGCAGGCCACAGAAACCTCCCTGCCAGCCTACAGGAAGGCAGTTCAGGTTGGGAGCGGTCTTGTCAGCGCAAAGCTGTATACTGCCGGTTTGGGCGTTTACGAAAGCTATATCAACGGTGTCCGCGTGGGGCGCAAGCAGCCTGACGGAAGCGTCGTATATGACGAACTGAAGCCTGGCTTTACCCAAAGAAACAAGCGGCAGTACTATTCATCCTTTGATGTGACCTGGATGCTCCGGGAGGGAGAAGAAAATGTCCTGGGCGGTGTGGTCAGTGACGGCTGGTGGCGCGGTGTCGGCAGCTTGTATTTGGGTCAGGAAACGGCCTATCTTGCAAAACTGCAGTTGACCTATGCAGACGGTACGAGCCAGGAGATCCATACGGATACCACATGGAAATCGGAGAAACAAGCGGCATTTCAGTTGGGAACCGGCATTTATGCCGGTGAGCGGTACGATGCCTCCGTAGATCAGTCCTGGATGCTTCCCGGTTTTGATGACAGCAGCTGGCATTACGCCCGGAAGAATACGGAATTCTCCGGGACTCTGGACGCGTGGAACGGTGTGCCCATTATCGTTCGTGAGGATCTGGAAAGAAAGCCCCAGGCAATGACCGTTTACAATGGTGCGACCGGGGCATCTGATACGGCCTATGGCGATGTTCAGGTCCTGAGCAATCCTACCGATGGGCAGAGCATTTCTTTGCAAGCAGGACAGACACTGCTTGTTAACTTCGGTCAGAACTTTGCCGGTTGGGAATACTTTGAGATCGAAGGTGAGAAGGGGACTGTAGTAACGGTTGAGCATGGCGAATGGCTTAACGAGGCAGGCGGCGTAAAGGATCGCGGCAACGATGGCCCCGGCGGCAGTATTTATAACGCGAACTATCGGACCGCTACTGCCAACACCGTTTACACTTTGAGCGGCAACGGCATTGAGTCTTACCATCCGACCCATAGCTTTTACGGTTTCCAGTACATGGAGATTAAGGCAACCGGGGACATCACAGTCCATAAGGTCCGTGGTCAGGTGGTAACCTCTGTCCACGAAGATACGGCAACCATGGTTACCTCTGATCCTAAAGTCAATCAGCTGTTGTCCAATATTCGGTGGGGTATGTATTCCAACTATCTGTCTGTTCCCACAGACTGCCCCCAGCGAAATGAGCGGCACGGCTGGACCGGTGATAGCCAGGTATTCTCCCAGGCCGGTACCTACCTGGCTTTCGCGAAAAGCTTTTTAGAGAAGTATCTTCAGGACATGCGGGATGCCCAGGCGGATGCCTCTGTCTTCGGAGGTGTCTTTGACGGTGCGTATTCGGATATTGCACCCTATACCCAAAATTACGGCAGCGCGGTGGATGAATACGGCAATAAAACCTATGGCGAGGTTGGTTGGGGAGATGCCGGTATTATCATACCCTGGACACTTTACATGATGTATGGGGATACCTCAACCATATTGGAGCATTGGGAGTCCATGCGTAGGTACATGGATGTATTCATGGAGTCTACCAACGGTGACGGCTCTTATAAGGGCGCAAAGGATCACCTGAACCTGGAAAATACCTCTCTGGCCCCCGCGGGCAAAGTCCTTGCTGTGGCTTATTATACCTGGGATGCCTTAATGATGGCGGATATGGCGGAGGCCATCGGGGATACCCAGGCGGCGGCCCACTACCGTGAGGCTTACGAGCGGGAAAAAGCGATTTTCCAGGAGCGATTTGTCAAGGAAGACGGCTCTTTGACTCGTTTTGAGCAGACAGCCATGCTCTATGCCCTCTATTTGGATCTTCTGCCCAATGAAGCCTCTGTGGAGCGGGTTTCCGAGGATCTGATTGCCAGCATTGAGCAGTACGGCGATCATATGTACACCGGCTTTTTGGGTACTTCTATTATTACCAAGACCCTGACCAAGATCGGAAGATCCGATGTAGCCTATACCCTGCTTCTGCAGGAGAGTTATCCCTCCTGGCTTTACTCTGTGAATGAGGGAGCCACCACCATTTGGGAACGGTGGAATACCTATACCGCAGAATCCGGCTTTGGAGATGTGAGTATGAATTCCTTCAACCACTACTCCTACGGTGCGGTTGCCGGTTGGATGTATCAAACCATGGGCGGCATCGGCTATGATTCCGCAGCTCCTGGTTTCAAAAATGTTTTGCTTGCCCCGGCCTTTGACAGCCGGATTCCTCAAATCACCACATCCTACGACTCTGTCTATGGAACGATTTCTACCAAGAGTACCATTTCCGGGGAAAACTGGACCTATCAGGCAACTGTTCCGGCAAACAGTACCGCAACCGTGAAGCTGCCCATGGAAGGAAAGACCCTGACCGTCAACGGCAAGTCCCTTTCCGCATTGACCCTGGAAACAGACGGCATTGTATATATGGGAACTGCGGATGGCATTGCGATCTTTGAGGCGGTAGCCGGTACATTTACCTTTGCGGCGACCGCTGGCGTAACACAGTTGGACTGGTCCAAGCCCCAGTATTGCGCCCATTGCAAAAAGGACGTTCTGTGGACAGCTTATTCTGCGGCTGCGAACCTGACCGAAGGGCATTATTACCTGGCAAAAGATATTACCACCACCCTGACAAACGGTATTGGTGCGGCAAGCTCCGGTAAGATGTCCTGTTTCCACTTGAATGGACACAGCATTACCTGTACGACCGGTAACCGGGTATTTAATGTTGCCGCCGGACGAACGCTGAATGTTATGGATCACCCTGAGAACCAGGGAAAGTTGATCCGGGACAACTCCAAAAACAACCGTGGCGGTATCTTCAATCTTAGTGACACGGGTATTGTGAACGTTTACGGCGGTACCATGATGCTTTCGGAAGGGAATACCGGTTCTTACGGTGCGGTGGTCTATCTTAACGGCACCTGCAAGTTTACAATGCATGGAGGAGTCCTGAAAAACGGAGCGGTGTCTTCTTCCGCATCCGTCAAAAATGGCGGCATTCTCTATGCCGAAGGCAGCGCGCAAGTTATCATGAACGGCGGCCTGATCGAGGGCGGCTATGCCCCCGGCAATGGCGGAAATGTATATCTGCAGGACTCCGCGAACTTTACCTTGAATGGCGGAACCGTTTCCGGTGGTAAAGCCGACGGAAACGGCGGTAATATTTATTTGGCAAGCGGCACAAAGCTTACCATCTGCGAGGACCAGGGCGCTGCTTTGATCCGGACGGGCAGTGCTACCCAGGGCGGTAATCTGGCTTTGGTTGGTGCAACGGTTACCATGCATGCAGGTACCATCGCCCACGGCTATGCAACCGGAACCGCGTCCTCCAACGGTGGCGGCAATATCCACATGGACGCCGGTTCTACCTTTACCCTCAGCCAGGATGCCGGCAAGCAGAGCCGCATTACAAACGGCAGGACTGCAGCGACCAATTACGGCGGTAATATCCATAACTACGGTAGTTTTACCATGTATGGCGGTAAGGTGGTCCGCGGAGATGCCAATGGTTCAGGATCTAATCTTTGTAACCGGGGAACGGTTACGGTCAGCGGCGGATATATGGGAGATGCTGTCAAGGGTGGGAATCTTTTGACCATGACCGGCGGCAAGACCTATGTGACCGGCGGCACAGTTTCCGGCGCACAGCAGGACGGAACCCGTTACCAAAGCTTTCGGGTTTGGGACAGCGGCAAGCTGTATGTTTCCGGAGGAACGATCGTCGGAGGCCCGCTGGTGGCAGACAAGAGTGCTGTTGTGCAGATCAGCGGCGGTGATCTATCGGATATCGCAGTGAAATATGAGTTGAATTCGGCTACCAAAGGAACCGGTACGTTGACCATTTCCGGAGGAGAGATCGGCAATTTGGTGCTGGGTGATGACTCTGCAGACTATGATCTGTGTGTTACGCTGACGGGTACGCCCATCATTGACGCCATTACCCAGGGCGATCCGCTGGTTCCCGTAATGATCAGTGAATTGACAGAAGGGGCATCTTTAACCTTTACGAAGCCCGTATTGGATATGGTGTTCGGTTCCGGTGATTCTACGAAATATCTGTACAGCGATAATGAATATTATCCCGTATTGGATGGAACGAGTCTGAAATGGGCGGCTCCGGAAAGCGTAAGCGTTGCTTTTACAGCGACCCATACGGAGGCCCAGGCAACGGTTACCTACCGGGGAGAAGACTATGCCCTTCCCGCAACTGTGCCCGTATTTAAGGGGATAGAAGCCCAAATCACTGCAACCGTGGGAAATCCTGCTGAGTATAGCATTTTGGGCTTTGTGGTAAACGGGGAATTCATTCCCGGCACAAAGCTCACGGTAACAGCTGACGAAGCCATGGAGATCCAATTGGCAACCAAGGCCCTCGGTTATAAGAATCTTGCCGCAGGAAAAACCGGTATTTGCAGCAGTGCCGCCAGCGGAACCAATGAATGGAAACTCGAAGGACTGACCGATGGGGTATATAACACGAACGGAAAGCTTCGGGGCTATTCTTCTGAGGGCAGCAAGACCTCGGATATGGATCACTGGTTCGGTGTAGACCTTGGCGCTGATACTGCGGTAAATCGAATCCATCTGTACCCAAGAACGGACAAGTTCGGCACCGATGGAAAGACTTCCAGCTTCCCCGCAAACTTCACAGTGGAAGTATGCAAGGACGGAGAAACGAAGTATACGACTGTCGCTTCCTTCCAAAACTATGTGGCGCCTTATATGGTTCCGGCTTTGATTGAATTTGATCAGCAAACTGTACGGTATGTCCGCGTTCGCGTAACCTCCATGACCAACCGTAATGCCGGCGAAAGCTATTATTATGTACAGCTTGCGGAAATGGGAATCTACAATACCGGTCTGCCGGTGCAGATCGGAGATACGGAGTATCCCACCCTGGCAGAGGCGGTTTCTGCGGTGCAGGATGGGCAGTACATCAAGCTGAATCGGGACCTTACCGAGGATGTGAGAATCGATAAGGATATCTGCCTGGATCTGTGCGGCAATGTTTTGAAAGGCAATATCACCGGTACAGGAACCCTTTACGCCATGGACAGCTCCGGCGATAACTATACCATCCCCACGGGTCGGATCGAGGGCTCGGTTACCTGCCGGGTTGCGGGCAATATTAAGACCAATGTTACCGGCAACGTTAAGCGGTATCTGACCGTTGCAGACGGTGAGTGCTACACCTTCCACCGAATCTACATGGGTATTACCCATATGAGCTTACGGCCGAAGGATGTGGGCGTTGGCTATAAGGCACTGTTCTGCGGTGACGAAATGGTGCGATCTCAAATTCAGGAGTTCGGCTATACCCTTTGGGTCGGAGCTGACGGAGAGCGGCATAGCTACTACCTGACGGGAGATGATTACTCAAACGAAAAGGTACTGACCTTGCTGATCCGTAATTTCTTTGTGGATAGCCACAGTGAAACACCGGTGAACGGCTCCGTATTCCTGAAGCTAAAGGACGGAACGCTGATCGAAAGCAGTACCTACAGCTATACCCTGCGGTACTTGATCGAACAGGTCTGCAAGGATTTGTCCAAGCTTACTGACGGAGAGTATGCGGCATTGCAGTCCTTCGTTCAAACCTATAACGCAGTTATGAAGCACTGGGAGCTTGGAGAACTACATAATTAAAAAATCAGGGCGTGTTGCAAAGTGCAACACGCCCTGAAAAGCGTTATTAGTGGGTCTCCATCCAGTCGTTGACCTTGGTCTTGGCCAGGCGCAGGATATCCTCAGTGGGGTACGGAGAGGCCTCACCGCCATGTACGTACAGGAAGTACAGACCAGCGGGAGTCTGGTACAGAAGCTCCTCATAGCCGGCAGGATCACCGAAGAAACCAACGGTGTACTTCTTGATCAGAGTAGCGGTCTCGGTATCGTATTCCTTCTTGCAAATAATCTTCTTCACGGAAATTCACTCCTTTCCTGGGAAAACTACCGGTTTATTATACATTGCTTTTTGAAAAAATCAAGTAATTAATTCAATATTTATGCACAATGGTAATATTTTGGATGGTTTTATAGAATGAAAATTCCAATTGTGCTGATACTGTACAAGTTTCACAAAAAATATAGCCATAGACGCAGGGCCTTTTCTGTGATAGAATACCAAAAGAGGTGAAATAATGGAAAATATACCAATGTTTACCACAGAACACGGAGTAGGATCTTTGATTCTGCGTGAGATTCCCTATAGTGAAACTGCTTATATATGCATTGCTTCAGCCCTGGAGCCTGCAGCTTTTCTTGCAGACTGTTTGGCGTTTTGCAAAACCGTTGGGGCAAAAACCGTATATGCTACGGGGGACCCGATCCTTGAATCCTATCCCTTTCATACAGCTGTCTGGAAACTCGTCCGCCCGTTGGAGGGTATTGGCGAAACAGATGCCTGTATTATTCCGGTCACACAAAATACGGTGGAAAAATGGCGGGAGATCTATAATCGACGGATGAAAACGGTAGATAATTCCGCATGGTTTTCCTGGACCGACGGAAAAAAGCTTCTTCGGGAAGGAAACGGTTATTTTATCCACCGCAACGGAATGCTTTTGGGGATCGGTATGGCATCAGGCGGTACCCTGGATGCGGTGGTTTCTGAAGTCCCCGGAGCAGGGAAGGATGTGGTGATCGCCTTGTGCAGGGCTTTGACAGAAGACACGGTGACCCTGCAGGTGGCATCTACCAATTCAAGAGCCTTGCGCCTTTATGATCGATTAGGCTTTGTAAAAGCCGCTGAGATCTCAACATGGTATCAGGTGGTATAGTAAACAGGCAGACTTAAACTGCAGTGATCGTCCCATCCGGGTTTAGGTCGTGGATATAGCGATACAACGGGTAGCCATTTTCTATAGGGGGGATCACACCGGACTGCACCAGCGTGCCTTTGTATTCAGGGGAATCCGTAATATCCGGCTCAAACATGGTTGCCAGCACGGTGCCGTAATAAGTGTCCATAGGGACAGCGTAGGCACCCTTGGGGAACGCAAAGTACTGTTCTGCAGAGAGGATCGCTTCTTCAGCTGTACCGCGGTACTGTTGAAGAAGGACCTTTTTTCCGGCGGGAATGAAATGGTATTTTACATAGTGAAGATCCAGCTTTTCCAAAACTGTCTGTGTCCATTCTTCACCTGCGCAGAACACATACGCAGTGGGCCTTGGACGGGAGCGCACAATGGCTTCCTGGATCTTTGGGGTGCGGATCAGTTCGCCCACCAATTCACCGGTTGCTCCGTTATAACGGGGCTTTGCGTAGTCCATTTCCGGGTGCAGTACAGTGCCATGTTCCAAAACGATCAGATTTTCTTCACTGTAGGTCTTTCCCAGGGTTTTAAAACGGTCTTTTTCTGCGGCTACAGTTTCTTTTACATATTCCAGGTTTTCGTGGACATAGTTGAGCAATTCGGTTACTGTGATCACATGACCGACTGCCCTTCGGGCAAAGGCGTTATGCCCTCCCCAAATGCCCCGACTCTCGATGAGAAGATACAAGATTCCCTGGTTTCCGGAATAGGTACTTCCGTTGTTGGGGTTATGGAAATTGACCTCGTCAATATAATAGGTGGGTCGTAAACCCTGCTTCTTCAGCTTTCCGAAAGGCAGCGCGGTCAGCTCCTTGGATAGTTTTCGAAATTCTTCAGAATTATTGCTGGTGAAACCGGAGGCCAGCATGATGTCGTTATAGCTGGTGACCTCATAGCTGGGGTCTACGGTATACTCATGGGAGTCGATGGAAAGGGCAGGGCAGAACAAATGGTAGGCTTTATGGTGCAGACGGATCTCACTGGTCTCCACCCGAAGCATATCCCGGTTGGGATCAATGGTAGTGCCAATGACCGTTCGGCGATCGTCCCGGGCTCCTGCGCAGTTCAGCTTGGGGATCACATAGATGTTCATAGTGTCTAAAAGTGTTTCTCCATAGCTTCCCGCCAGCAGCTTACACACACCAAGGGCACCCTCACCGCCTGCAGGCTCGTTTCCGTGCATCTGTCCTTGGTAGTGGACCGTAAGCTTTCCGTTGGCAGAAACCAGCTCAGCGGCCTGCTCCAAAGTCTTGGCTCCGGAAAGGTCCGTTTGGGTAAAGATGATCAATGGGATCTCAATATCATAGGCGTTGGATTTGCCCAAATAGTACAGATAGGCGTTCCGGCAAGACCGGTCAAGCTCTTTCAGTACAGCCAGCATCTCGGTGTAGGTAGTATATTGCTGAGCGGTCCTTGGAGCATCTGTGAACATGGGGGTAGTGAGTGCTTCCGCGTAATCCGGCCAAAGGGAAGGATCTGAGGGAATGACTTTTTCCGTAAATTCATCTGTGGGAGCAAATACCGTGTCCTTGGCCTGATAGAACTGATCTCCCTTTTTGCCGGGGTCTGCGTTGACTACCGTTCTCACAGCGGCTTTTGCCTCGGAAAAGTAGATATCCTTATCCAAAGAAAAATAGCCCTCTCCGGAAGAAACGTAATGGTAATTCCCGGAATCCAGATCGGGATAGAAATAGCTGACGATTCCGTTTTCTGCATCTGTGAATGCAGCGTCGATCAGGGTCGTTTCGCCTTTGGCAAGCCCGGTATACAGCTTTACTGTGACCGGGGCAGGTGCATACAGCACAAGCCCTTTTGAGAATTCTTTCTTGCGGATCGTATCCATATTCATTCACCCCAACGGTATTGTATGATGGTATAATTATATAAACAATGTTATTCAATTGCAATAGATAACGGAAAAAGGCTGTCATTCTGGCTACAGTTGCGTCAAATAAAAATACTTGACAAGCGGAAATGTCTATGCTATAATACCGCAGGTATCAAGCAAGAATGCTTGACAGGAGGCGCAAATGGAGACCACAGAACTGGTAATGCTTTATGATTACTACGGCGATCTGCTGACAGAGCGGCAGAAAGAGTGCTTCGAACTGCGCTATTATCAGGATCTTTCCCTTGGGGAGATCGGTCAGGAGCTGGGGATCAGCCGCCAGGGTGTCCATGACAACCTGTGCAGGACCGAACAGCTTCTTGTGAATATGGAAACCAAGACCGGTTGCGTTCGAAGGGATCTGCAGTGCAGGAAGGCCATGGAAATGGTCCAAAAGATTGCCGATTCCCTGTCACAGCATAAAGATATCCAAGTTACCAAGCAGGCAAAGTGCATTATGGATGCCATTGCCGCAATTGAGGAGTAAACGATGGCATTTGAAGGATTAACCGAAAAGATTTCTGCCGCCTTCAAAAAGCTTAGAGGCAAAGGTCGCCTGAAGGAATCCGATGTCAAGGAGGCTATGCGTGAGATCCGCATGGCTCTGCTGGAAGCGGATGTAAGCTATAAAGTTGTTAAGGATTTTACCAAGTCTGTTACCGAGCGCTGCGTGGGTGCGGATGTGCTGGAGGCCTTGAGTCCTGCACAGATGATCGTTAAGATCGTGGACGAAGAGCTGACCAAGCTTATGGGCAGTGAGTCCAGGCATATCGCCACCAATCCCAACGGCCCTACCGTCGTGATGCTGGTGGGTCTGCAGGGTGCTGGTAAGACCACCAATGGCAGTAAGCTTGCCGGTCTTATGAAGCGGCAGGGAAAGAACCCCTTACTGGTGGCCTGCGATATTTACCGCCCCGCGGCAATTACTCAGCTGAAGGTATGCGGTGAGAAGCTTGGCATTCCGGTTTTTGAAAAGGGACAGACCGATCCTGTGAAGATCGCCAAGGAAGCTGTGCTGTATGCCCGTCAGCACGGTCACGATATGGTATTTTTGGATACCGCCGGCCGCCTCCATGTGGATGAGACCCTGATGGAGGAACTGAAGAATATCAAGTCGACCGTTAAGCCCGACGAGATCATGCTGGTCGTGGATGCCATGACCGGTCAGGATGCCGTCAACGCGGCCCAAAGCTTTAATGAGTGGCTGGATATCGATTCGGTTATGCTCAGCAAGCTGGACGGTGACGCCAGAGGCGGTGCGGCCCTTTCCGTCCGTGCCATTACCGGAAAACCCATTAAGTTTGCCGGTATGGGTGAAAAGCTGGAGGATATCGAGCAATTCCACCCGGACCGTATGGCATCCCGGATCCTGGGTATGGGCGATGTACTCAGCCTGATCGAAAAGGCTGAGAAGGCTTTCGATGAAAAGAAGGCAGCGGAGATGGAGGAGAAGCTCAGATCCAACCGCTTCACCCTTCAGGATTTCTATGATCAGATGGTGCAGATCCGCTCCATGGGCTCCATGCAGGATCTGCTGGCCCATATGCCTGGCGGCAACAAGCTGAAGAACATCCAAATGGATGAAAAGGCTTTGGGCCGCACAGAGGCGATCATCCTTTCTATGACACCCAAGGAAAGAGAGAACCCCAATATCATCGGCGCCAGCAGAAAAAAGCGTATTGCCCTGGGCTCCGGTGTTAAGGTGGAGGATGTAAACCGACTGCTGAAATCCTTTGAGCAGATGCGGTCCATGATCCGCCAGTTCTCCGGTCCCGGTGCCGGAAAGAAAATGAAGCGTATGCGAGGCCTTGGCGGCTTCGGCGGCTTCCCCGGACTGTAAGTCCGTAACCCCGTTCGCGGAAAGCAAAATGCTTTGCGATATAGAAAATTTTGTAAATTTACTTGGAGGTGAATCCCATGGTTAAGATCAGACTGAGAAGAATGGGTGCTAAGAAGGCTCCTTACTATCGTGTTGTTGTCGCTGATGCCCGCAGCCCCCGTGATGGCCGTTGCATCGAGGAGATCGGCACTTACAACCCCCTGACCGAGCCCGCTACCATTACCATCGACGCTGAGAAGGCTCAGGCCTGGATCAAGAACGGCGCTCAGCCCACTGATACCGTTCGCGGTCTGCTGAAGAAGGCTGGCGTGCTGTAATTTCCCAAAGGAGTAACGCAATGAAAGAGCTTTTGCTGTATATGGCAAAAAATCTGGTGGACGACCCTGAATCTGTCACTGTCAATGAGATCGAGGACGAGGAAGGCAAGATTCTGGAGCTCCATGTTGCTCCCGGCGATATGGGTAAGGTCATTGGCCGCCAGGGTCGGATCGCTAAGGAGATCCGTACCATTGTAAAAACCGTTGCCCAGCGCACCGGCGAAAAGATCACGGTCGAAATCGTGGATTAAACGGCTATGCGTGACGGAAACGTCACGCATTTTTCGTAATTAAGGGGATTTGAGTATGAAAATGGAATTTTTGGAAGCCGGAGAGATCGTCTCCACCCATGGTGTTTGCGGTGAGATGAAGGTGCTTCCCTGGGCAGACGGCCCGGATTTTTTGGTTGACTTCAAGCGTGTCAGAATCAGTGGCACTGAATATAAAGTACTGTCCTGTCGGATCCAGAAAACCTGCAATCTTTTGAAGCTGCAGGGGATCGATACCATGGATGCCGCCCAAGCGCTGCGTGGAAAGATGGTAGAGGTTTGGCGTGAGGATGCGCCCAAGGATCTGATCTTTGTGGCAGAGCTCATTGGTGTGGAGGTTTTCTCCAAGGGTCAGTCCATCGGTAAGGTAACCGATGTGCTGGATTACCCGGGAAATAAGGTCTATGTGGTGGAAGGGGAGCATACCTATATGATCCCCGCGGTGAAGGCCTATGTGCTGTCCACAGACCTGGACGCCAATACCATGGAAGTGGAACTGATCGAAGGAATGCGGACCGATGAGAATTGATATTTTGACCTTGTTTCCCGACACTGTGGGAGATGTGCTCTCGGAGAGTATTTTGGGAAGGGCTCAGGAACGGGGCTTTATTTCCATAGAAGCCCATCAGATCCGGGACTATACCGCCAATAAGCAGAATCAGGTGGACGATTATCCTTACGGTGGCGGTCGGGGGGCAGTGATGACCGCAGACCCTCTGTACCGAGCCTGGGAAGCGGTCTGTGATCAGGCGGGTGGCCCGGTGCATACCGTCTATATGTCCCCCTGCGGAAAGACCTTTACCCAAGCCGATGCCATTCGCCTGAGTAAAATGGATAATCTGATTTTGGTGTGCGGACATTATGAGGGCATCGACCAGCGATTTATCGATGAATGCGTGGATGAGGAGATCTCTTTGGGAGACTTTGTCCTCACCGGTGGTGAGATCGCGGCCATGGCAGTGACCGATGCGGTTTGCCGCATGGTGCCGGGGGTACTGGCAGACCCGGAGTGCTTTGAGGATGAGAGCCATTATAACGGCCTTTTGGAATATCCCCAGTATTCAAGACCTGCCGTTTGGCACGGCAGGGAAGTGCCTGCCATCCTAGTTTCCGGCAACCATGAAAAGGTACGCCAGTGGCGCAGAAAACAGTCTCTGCGTCGCACTAAGGCCCGCAGACCGGATATGTATGAAAAACTGGATCTGAGCAGTAAGCAGGACAGAAAGCTACTGAAGGAAATGGAGGCAGAGGACCTTGCAGAATCTGAAAACCTTACAGCAGTGGGTGAAGGAAAGTAAACGCATCGTATTCTTTGGGGGAGCCGGTGTGAGCACCGAATCGGGCATCCCGGATTTTCGCAGTGTGGATGGGCTTTACCGCCAAAAATTCGAGTATCCCCCGGAACAGATCATCAGTCATAGCTTTTATCTGCGGGATCCTTCCTATTTCTTCCGTTTTTACCGGGAGAAAATGCTTCCCCTGGACTTTGACCCCAATATTACCCATACTGTTTTGGCTCGCTGGGAACAGGAGGGGAAGCTTTTGGGCATCGTGACCCAAAATATCGACGGCCTTCATCAAAAAGCCGGAAATACCCGGGTCTATGAGCTTCACGGAAGCGTATTGCGCAATTACTGCGTCAAATGCGGCAAGTTCCATACTGCCCAATTTGTGAAAAACCATCCCGATGTACCCAGGTGTGACTGCGGTGGCATTGTAAAACCGGATGTTGTACTGTATGAGGAACCCCTCAATGCCCAGGTTATGGACGATGCCATTACAGCCATCGCCAATGCGGACCTTCTGATCGTTGCAGGAACCAGCCTGACGGTCTATCCCGCCGCCGGCCTGATCCGCTATTATAACGGCAACCGTATGGTCCTCATCAATCGCGACGAAACCCCCTACGATTCCCATGCAAATCTCGTCTTCCATCAATCCCTTGGCGAAATTTTTAAAGAACTGTAAAAGGTATTTGATGTCCTCTATTATCAAACCGGTATAAACGTAATTGTGCGTTTATGCCGGTTTTTGCTGTAAAAATAGGTTCTATGTCAATAGTTGGGGTAGAGCCAAAAATAGAATAACATTTGGATCGTGTCGGAGCTTTTGCTCCGGCACGATTTTATGTATTACAGAAAAGAATTCTTTTTCTGAAATTATTGAAGTTA
>SVLB01000050.1 GCA_015068135.1 Oscillospiraceae bacterium
CCCTGGTGGGAGATAAGACCATCATGTTCCGGCTGTGTGACAAGGAAATGTACTACGGCATGGAAAAGTCCTCTCAGAACATGATCATCGACCGGGGCATGGCCCTGCATAAGCTTCTGCGGCTGATCACCATGAGCCTGGGCGGTGAAGGATATCTGACCTTTATGGGCAACGAGTTCGGTCATCCGGAATGGATCGACTTCCCCCGGGAGGGCAACGGCTGGAGCTACCACTACTGCCGCCGCCAGTGGAGCCTGGCGGATAACCCCGACCTGCGCTACAGCTACCTGAACCAATTTGAAAAGGATATGGTCGCCATGGCGAAAAAGCACCGGGTCGTAGGCGGTCGGGATGTCCAGCTGAGCCTGGACAATACGGATAAGACCCTGGTGTACAAGAAGGGCGGCGCTATCTTTGCCTTTAACTTCCACCCCACCAATGCCTATGACGGCTTCTGGCTTACCGTTCCGGAAAAGGGCGACTACCAGGTGGTCCTGTCCTCCGATGACTACTGCTACGGCGGCTACGGTCGGGTGTACCACCAAAGCTACACCGCCCAAAAGCAGGAAAACGGCAAATGGGCGATCCGGCTGTTCCTGCCCAACCGCACAGCAATTGTCCTGAAAAAAGCATAAGCGCTTGTCACCCTGGGGGATTTCCTCAGGGTGACCGTTTTTATACGTATACTGCGCCAGTTGCGAAATGCGAATTACGATTTACGAATTACCAGTTACTGGTTACCACGGGTCGGGTCGCCGGCCCCACAAGGTTCGGCTTTGGGCATTTCCCCGGCGGTGCTCTATGGGAAAATGGAGAGATTCTGTCCATTCTGTTATTGCTATTTTTTCCCCTTTCGTATATAATGTATTGCGTGTAACTATATTTCAAGGAGTACCTATGATCGAACAAATCCAACTTTTTCCCGGTATCGTCCTGCAATGTCATCGGGACAGCCGGTTTAAGCACGGCTCTGTGAGCATCCAGCTGGTGCGCCCCATGGATCGCCGGGAGGCGGCTCTGAACGCCCTGCTTCCTGCGGTGCTTTTACGGGGCAGCCGCAATTACCCGGATCTGCGGGCCATCACCCTCCGCCTGGATGATCTGTACGGTGCCCATGTGGGTACCACCGTCCGCCGGGTGGGCGATTATCAGACCACCGGCCTGGGATGTGGCTTTTTGGAGGACCGCTTTGCCCTCCCCGGTGACCGGGTCTTAGCACCCACTTTGGACTTTTTACGGGAACTGCTTTTGGAGCCTGATACGGAAAAGGGCATTTTCCGGGAAGACTATGTCCAAAGCGAAAAAAAGAACCTGATCTCCGCCATTGAAGCCCAGCGCAACGACAAGCGGGCCTATGCCTCCGACCGGCTGGTGAGCCTTATGTGCCCGGAGGATTCCTACGGCGTGCCCCGGCTGGGAGAGCTTGATGCCGTGAAGGCCATTACCCCCCAATCCCTTTGGGACCATTATCAGAAGATTCTGAAAGAAAGTCCCATTCAGCTGTTCTACACGGGAAGCCTTTCCACGGAGCAGGTAGCGGCGCTTCTTTCCCCCATATTTGCGGATCTTCCCCGCGCCTTCCGGCCTCTGCCCCCGCAGACAGATCTGCTGCCCAGCCCCCACCGGGAGGAGCAGGAAGCCCTGGATGTGACCCAGGGCAAGCTGTGCATGGGCTTTGTGACCCCCATCACCCTCCGGGATCCCCGGTTTGTTGCCATGCAGGTGCTGAATATGATATTCGGCGGCAGCATGACCAATAAGCTGTTTATGACCATCCGGGAGGAGATGTCCCTGTGTTATGACATTGGCTCCGGCTACTACGGAAGCAAAGGCATCCTGACGGTCTCTGCCGGTTTGGATTTTGACAAGTATCTGGTGGTACGTCAGCAGGTGATGGAGCAGCTGGAACTTTGCGTGCAGGGAAAGATCACACCCCAGGAGCTGGAGGGCGCCAAGCAGGCCCTGATCTGTCAGCTTCGTGCCACCCATGACTCCCCTGCCTCCATCGAAAGCTATTACGGCACCGCCGCCCTCAGCGGTCTTTCCATGGACCCGGACAGCTATCTGCGCCAGGCAGCTGAGATCACTTTGGAACAGGTCATGGAGGCCGCCGCCACGGTGCAGCTGCACAGCGTGTTCTTCCTGAAGGGGGTGTCGTGATGGAAAAGACTTATTATCCGGCTTTGGATGAGACCGTTTACCGCCATACCCTGACAAACGGACTGCCCATGGCGGTGATCCACCGCCCGGGCTTTACCAAAAAGCTTATGTATTTCGTCACCGACTACGGCTCGATCCACACAAGCTATGCTATAAACGGCAAAGCCGCCCAAGCCCCGGACGGGGTCGCCCATTTTTTGGAGCATAAGCTCTTTGATATGCCCGGACGGGATATCACCGCGGAATTTGCCGCCCTGGGTGCCAGCCCCAACGCCTTCACCGGCTACGACATGACCGCCTATTACGTTTCCTGCACGGAAAATTTCCCGGAATGTCTGAAGCTGCTGCTGGAATTTGTGAGCCAGCCCCATTTTACAGCGGAATCTGTTGAGAAGGAGCAGGGGATCATCGGTCAGGAGATCGCCATGAATGCGGACAATCCGGATACCCGGATCTTTGAAAATCTCATGACCGCCATGTACCGGAGCCATCCGGTATCGCATCCCATTTTGGGAACGGAGGACTCCATTTCCCAAATCACCCCCGAAATCCTTTACGAATGCCACCGCGCCTTCTATGCGCCCCACAATATGTATCTTTGCATCATGGGGGATGTAGACCCGGTGCAGGCAGCCGCCATTGCAGAAGCGACCCTTCCCAAGGGTCCCTTCCCCCAGGCGACTCCCTGCCGGCAGTGGCAGGAGGATATGACCTGCGTTCAGCCCTCCGTCACCGACACCATGGAGGTGGCCATGCCCATGTTCCAGCTAGGCTTCAAATGTGAGCCTCTGGGCAAGGGATTGGCAGCTGTCCGCCAGGAATATATCGGCGACCTCGCGGCAGAACTGCTGTTCGGAGAATCCTCCCAGCTGTATCTGAAGCTGTACGAGGAAGGCCGCATCGACAGCTCCTTCGGGGGCGGTCTGGAGACCATTGAGGGCATGTGTATGCTCTCTGCCTCCGGTGACAGCGATGACCCGGAAGGGGTGAAGGATGCCATTTTGGACTATGCCGCCAGGGTCCTGGAAACCGGGATCTCCCCGGAAGCCCTGCTGCGGATGAAGCGCAGCGCCATGGGCCGCAGGCTCCTGGCTTTGGACAGCTTTGACTCCACCTGCTTCCGCTCCTGCGCCTATCATTTTTCCGATTTTGACTATTTCACCTTCCCCCAGGTTTACGAGGCCATTACCGAACAAGACCTTTTAGATTTTATAATGCGGACTGTCACACCCTCCCGGTGCTGTCTTTCCGTGATCCTACCGAACTAAGGAGGCACTCTCATGTTTTTGGAATCATCTCCCATTACCTTCCCCGGTCTTGGACTGGAGCTCAACCCCAGCCCCATCATTGACCTTGGCTTTTCCACCATCCGCTGGTACGGCCTGATCATTGCCGTGGGCCTGATGCTGGCCGCGATTTACGGCATGCGCCGGTCCAAAAAGTTTGGCTTAAAGGAAGACGATATTTTGGACGGGGTTCTTTGGATCGTCCCCTTCGCCATTGTCTGCGCCCGGGCCTATTACTGCATCTTCTCCTGGGACCTTTACAAGGACAACCCCATTTCCGTTTTGTATATCTGGAATGGCGGCCTTGCCATTCCCGGCGGTATTTTGGGCACAGTACTGGGTATCATTGTGTTCTGCCGCATCAAAAAGATCAGCACTTTTGCGGTATTCGATTTGGTGGCACTGGGCTTTCTGATCGGTCAGTGCCTGGGCCGCTGGGGCAACTTCTTTAACCGGGAGGCCTACGGCTGTGAAACGGACTTCTTCCTGCGCATGGGCCTGATGCAAAATCCCGACGGCTCAGCCAGCCTTGTGGAGCATTTCTACCATCCCACCTTCTTCTACGAGTCCCTTTGGAATGCCATTGGCTTCTGCATTTTGCACTTTGCTTCCAAAAAGCGCCTCTATGACGGACAGATCGCCCTGGGCTATGTTGCCTGGTACGGCTTCGGACGCACCTTTACCGAGGCCCTGCGGGCCTCCACCGATGCCTTAAAGGGCGGCGGTCTGCCGGTGACCCAGATCCTTTCCGCTGTGTGCTGTGTAGCGGCTTTGGGAGTTTTGCTGTGGCAGTGGTTCCGCCCCCACGACCGTGCCAAGCTCTACGTCAACCGCCCGGCAGAGGAATGAGAAACGAAAACAACTTTCGTAGAGCGGGGTCATGACCCCGTCCTACGGACGCTTTTTACGGATTACCCTTAGATTTGACAGGAGGTTTTTATGGCCAAACAACCGAAAAACGCTCCGGCGCCGGACCGGTTGGCCGCAGTGGTGAGTACCCTCTTTCTCACCCTTGCCGCCGCAGGACTTTTGGTGCTTGGTATACTGTCGGGGTACACTCCGCTGGTTTTTTGCGGACTGCTCCTGGCACTGCCAGCCCTGATCCATCTGGTATTATTACTTCCCGTGCGCCTGCGCGCAAAAAATGCCCCCGTCCCCGAAGACGGCAAGCGCCATCCCTTCCACGGCTTAAAAGGCCGCTTTGCCCAGCGATATAACAAGGCCCGAGGCGGCATCGTCACAGCTTTGGCGGTGATATTCCTGGTTGCCGCCCATCTGGTATTTTGGAAGCTGTCCGCCACCTCCGAAGGGAAGCTTGGCTACCATCTGCCCGTGATCCTGGCGGTACTGTTTGTAGGCTCTTTGGTCCTGGAAAAATGGTGCAAATACGCCGCCCGGGAGCAAAGCTACCCCCGTGCCCTTCTCCGGGGCTTGCAGTCTGCTCTGCAAATGGGGCGCATTGCCATGCTCCTGACCGCTGTTACCCTGATGCTCCGGCTTTTGGACCTGTATGATGCCCAAAAGATCCTGCAGGTACTGCTTGGGATCCTTTTTGTCTATGAATCGGTGTTTTTGGCCTTCTCCCTGGCGGTGCGGGTGATCCGTCACGAGCTCTCCACCGCACCGGAGCTGCTCATTCCCATGCCCGGCCTGGGTAAGAGCGATATGCACATTCTCAATTACCTGGAGTCCAACACCGGCATCACCATGCGCTCCCTTTGGAGCATGACCTTGGTAAAAAAGCTTCTGCCCGGTGCCATTATCGGCATTGCCCTGGTTTTGTGGCTGTCCACCGGTGTGGTGCAGATCCAGTCCCACCAGGAGGGCGCACTGTACCGCCTGGGCAAAATGCAGGATGAAACTCTGAAGCCCGGCTTCCACCTGACCCTGCCATGGCCCTTTGACCAGGTGGAGGTCTACGATACGCAGGTCCTGAACCGCCTGACCATCGGCTATACCGCTGTGGGTGACCAGGATAACACCTGGACCGAGACCCACGGCTCCGAGGAACACCGTCTGCTTTTGGGCGGCGG
Source organism: Oscillospiraceae bacterium (assembly GCA_015068135.1). Classification (GTDB taxonomy): domain Bacteria; phylum Bacillota; class Clostridia; order Oscillospirales; family Oscillospiraceae; genus Faecousia. Next base: position 5,480 of record SVLB01000050.1, read on the forward strand.
CAGTGAGCTGATCTCTATCAATCTGCAGATCGAATACCGGATCGCCGACCTGCCTGCCTATGTGCGCAATAACGCAAAGCCCGAATCTATTCTGGAAGCCGCCGGCTACGAGATCGTCACCGCGCGGACCATCTCCTCGGACCTGGATACCATGCTGGGTACCAACCGGGAGGCCTTCTCCACCTCCTTCCGGGAGGAGCTGACCGAGCATATTGCTCCCTTTGACACCGGTCTTGAGGTAGTCAATGTGGTGCTGGAAAGCATCCATCCTCCCGTGGAAGTGGCAAGGATCTTCCAGTCTTTGATCAGTGCCGGGATCGATGCGGAGCACATGCTTTTGCTTGCCCAAAACGATGCCAATACCGCCATCAACACCGCGCTGAATCAGCAGGCCGTTACCGTGGGCGATGCCCGGGTCCAGTACTTTACGGAGATCGGCAATGCTGAGTCCGCTGTATCGGAGTTTATGGCGAGCGTGGATGCCTACGAGGCCTACCCTGACGCCTACACCTACTACAAATACATGAACGCCATGATCCAGGCCTATTCCGGTGCCCGGCTGATCATCGTCGGTGAGGGTGTGGACACCCGGAATCTGTATATTGGCGGCATTAGCGAAGCCCCCACAGAGCCCGAAGAGACCCCCTACGAATACGAAGAAGAAGAATTCGACTACGACCTTCCGGAAGATTAAAGGAGCGAGCCAATGAAAAAAGAAAAGATTGCCCCCGAGGCAGAGCAGACAGAGTCTGCTCCCAAGAAAAAGCGTTCTGTCCTTGGCACGGTTGCCAAGCTGTTTACCGCCCTGGTAGTAGTTTTGGTGCTGTTTTGGTTCGGCTTCACCACCGTGGTCCGGGAGGGAAGCTGTGCTGTGATCCTGCGCTTCGGTGCTGTCCGTGAGGAGGTCACCCAGGCCGGTGTCTACCTGAAGCTGCCCTGGCCCTTTGAAGAGGTGATCACCTACGACAACCGCACCCAGTACTTAGAATCCAACAAGCTGGAGACCACCACCGCCGACAAGCGGAACATTATGCTCCAGTCCTTCGTGACCTGGCAGATCGACGAGCCCTTGCGCTACCATAACTCCGTAGGTGCCAAGGGCAGTGCCGAGACCTTTATCCGCAGTGCTGTGGACTCCGCCACCAATAAGATCCTGGGTACTTACAGTCTGTCCCAGCTGGTTTCTTTGGAGGCTGAGCAGATCCGTATCGGTCAGATCCAGCAGGAGATCTTTGACAGTGTGCGGACCGTGTGCCAGGAAAACTACGGCATTTCCGTCAGCGATGTGAGCATCCTGCGGATCTCCCTGCCGGATACCAACCTGGAAAGCGTATTCCAGCAGATGACTGCCGACCGGCAGAAGGAGATCGATACCATCCTTGCCGACGCGCGGCTGGAGGCCACCAAGATCACCACCGATGCCGCCCAGCAATCCTCTGAGATCATCGCCCAGGGCGTGAAGGATGCCGCCGAGATCAAGGCCCAGACCGAAATGGAAGTGGCGCAGATCTATGCCGAGGCCCAGGCCGCCAATCTGGAGCTGTATCAGTTCCTGATGGATCTGAATACCCTCTCCTCCTCCGTGGGAAGCTCTACGGTTTTGGTGGTAAAGGCCGATGAATACCCCTTCAATATCCTCACCCGTTACTCTCAGTCCATGGTGGCAGAGGGAGACGAGACCGTTATTAAGGACCTTTCCTATATCCTGACCCAGCTGGAAGAGCCTGACCGTCAGGCTCTGATCGACGCTATCTCCCAGCTGATCCGTCAGGCCGCCCAGTGAGGATACGCCCATGAAACAGAAAAACCTGTTTTCGGAAGTATTGGGCACCGTCACCAAGTATTTTCTGATCCTGGTGATCCTGGTGATGATCCTGATCTTCTGCTCCGGGATCCGGATGGTGGATTCCGGTCATGTGGCTGTGGTCCTGCGGTTCGGCGAGCTGGTGGGCGACACCCCGGAAGAGCAGATCCATGAGCCGGGCCTGCTCCTGGCGTTCCCCTATATCATCGACGAGGTGATCATGGTTCCCGTGGACACCATCATGGAGCAAAATGTCACCACCTATTACACCCCCGAGGACGGCAAAAGCACCGACGGTGCCTATGTGATCACCGGGGATCAGAACATTGCGGTCCTGTCCGCATCCGTCAAATATGTGGTCAGCGACCCGGTGGCATACGCCTTGAATGTTGCCGATATGGAATCGGTGATCAACGGCGCGGTAAGTACCGCCCTGCTGACCCAGGCCGCCGGTACAGATGTGGACGTGATGCTCACCACCGGCAAGGATGCCTTCGCCGCCCAGTCCATGTCCGGCGCTATGGAGCATTTGAACCGGATCGGTGCCGGTGTCCGGCTGACCTCCCTGGAGCTGACCACCATTTCCATGGCCCCCGAGGTCCGGGAAATCTATAACCAGGTCAACTCTGCTGCCATCGATGCTGCCACCATTTTGGAAAACGCCCGGAATCATACCACCACCCTGATCCCCTATGCCCAGGGTCTTGCCGCCCAAAGTATTTCCGAAGCTAATTCCCAAAAAATGGTCGCCACTGCCGAGGCCCGGAAGAATCTTACGGAGTTTAACGGCCTTTTGGATGAGTTTACCGGCAATCCCGAGGTGGTAAAGACCCGGGTCTACAGCACCAAGATCGCCGAGATCATCGCCTCCATCGGCACCATCCGTGTGGTGCAGGATGGCGAAACCAAGATTATTCTTACTCCCTAAGGAGGTGTCTGCATGGAAAATATCGACAATATGACCCGAAATTCCCTGGAGGCCCTCTCCCGGGACAACCTGACAGACACCGCCCGCAAGAAGCTGCGCACAGAGATCCTGTGCGGCATTGCCTCCCTGGCTCTGCTGGCTGCGGGACTGCTCTATACCTACGCTTTGGGCAACCCCCATCCGGTAGTCCCCCAAATCCTGTACTTTATCGGCTTTCTCATCGAGGGCCTTCCCGTCATTTGGGCAGGTATCAAGGGCATCTTTACCAAGAACCTGACCAACGCCATGGAGATCCTGGTGGGCATCGCCATTATTTGCTGTGTGTTTAACCGGGACATGATCCTGGCTCTGCTGATCCCCCTGATTTTGAATGTGGTCCACCTGTTGGAGGAACGCAGTATCATGGGTGGTCGGGACGTGATCGACAATCTCATGAATATGCAGCAGAACACCGCCGTTTTGTTTGAAGACGGCAAGGAGACCGTGGTGGATGTTGCTCAGCTGCAGGTGGGACAGCAAATTCTGGTCAAGCCCGGTATGGGCATCCCCATTGACGGCGTGATCCTCTCCGGTCAGACCAATATCGACCAAAAATCCCTCACCGGTGAGCCCCATCCCGCCTTTGCCAAGGTGGGAGACCCCGTTTACGCCGGTACCGTGAATCTGGATGGGCAGATCCTGGTGGAAGTAAAAAAGGCCCATGTGGACACGGCCTTTTCCAAGATCATTCAGCTTTTGGAGCAGTCCGAGGGCATCTGCGCCCCGGAGTCCCGGCTTATTGACCGATTTTTGGGCTATTACATTCCCTTTGTGCTGGGTGTGGCCGCGGCGGTTGCCCTGGTTGCCCGGGATATCTCCCAGGCCATTGCCATTTTGGTGGTCTCCTGTCCCTGCGGACAGATGCTGGTCAGCTCCGCGCCCATGATCGCTGCCCTGTCCGCCGCCACCAAACGGGGCGTGCTCATTAAAAACGCAAAATTTATTGAAGAACTCACCGAGATCGACGTGGTGGTCTTCGACAAAACCGGTACCGTGACCCGGGGCGAGCTGACCCTGACAGATACCGTCTCCTATGTAGATGGCTGTGACGTTCTGTCCCTGGCAGCCTCCCTGGCTGTAGCCTCCACCCACCCCGTATCCCGGGCTGTGGTGGCTGCCATGAAGGATCGGCAGATCGACCACAGCCTGCTGGTCCAGGAGATCTCCGGCGGCGGTATGGAAGCCAAAACGTCTCAGGGCATCCTGCGCTTCGGACGTGGAGAATGGCTGGAAGGCTTAGGCGTGCAGATCCCGGAAAATGACGACATCCCCGGCTCTGTGAGCTATTTGGCAAGAGATACCCAGCTTTTGGGCTGTCTGTGCTTCCACGATACGGAACGGGAACACGCCGCCGAGACCATTGACCAGCTTCGTCAGCTGGGAGTGCAGGAAACGGTGATGCTCACCGGCGACCGGGAAGCCCCGGCAAAGGCCATCCAGGAAAAGCTGGGCATTGACCGGGTCTTTGCCAGACTTCTGCCCCAGGACAAGCTGGACAAGCTTCGGGAGCTCTCCCAGGGCGAGCACAATGTATTGGCCATCGGCGACGGCATCAACGATGCCCTGGCCCTCCGGGAAGCAGATGTGGGCATCGCCATGGGTGCTATGGGCTCGGATCTTGCCATTGAGTCGGCAGATATCGCCCTGATGAACAATAACCTTCTGAACATCCCCTTTGCGGTGGATCTGGCCCGCAGGACCCGGAAGGTGATCTATCAGAACCTGGTGCTGTCCATTACCATCAGCGTTTCCATGATCGCCCTGTCCGCCTTCGGCGTGATCAGCGCCCTGGCAGGCTCTATCCTCCATAACTTCGGTGCTTTTGCCGTTCTGCTGAACAGCTCCCGGCTCCTCCGGGAGGAACAGCCAGATGCCCCCGCAGAAGAACCGGAAGAACCCACAATTGCAGAAGAACCATAAGCCAAATGCGAGGTCCAAAAAGGCCTCGCATTTTCAGAGTGTCAAAAAAGCCGCAAACCGTCAAAATATGTGTGAATGGTAAAAGAAAGCAGTGTCATTGCGAGGCCACTTGTGGCCGTGGCAATCCGTTCTTCTTAAGACCCAGAAAGGCTTGCTGCGCAAGACATTTTGACTTACTGCGCAAACCGGACTCTACCGTACCTATGTACGCCGACGAGTCCGGTTTGCTTGTCTTTGCGGCTCCTTTGACCTCTGCCAGCTTGTCGGCGGTGCAGAGCCGCGAAAAAAATCATTTATTTTGAAATCAATTGTCCCTTTCGTGGATATTTAAGGTGAAAAGCTTTTCAAGGAGTTCTCTTATGATCACAAACGAGTACTACACCTGCCTGGTAGAAACCTACATAGATACGGTCTATCGAATCGCCCTGAGCATGACAGGAAAGGTTTGCGATGCAGAGGATATCACCCAAAATACCTTTTTGGCCCTCTTGCAGAACAAAAAAGGCTTTGAATCTGAAGCCCATCTGAAACATTGGCTCATCCGAGTTACTGTTAACGGCTGTAAAAAGCTGTTTCGTTCCCCCTGGAGGAGCTCCTGCTCCCTTGATGAGATACCGATCTCCTTCCAATCCCCGGAACACAGTGATCTGTTCGATGCCCTGAAAGCCCTTCCTCTGAAATACAAAGCCCCCATCTATCTTTACTACTATGAGGGCTACTCTACTGCCGAGATCGCAAAGATCCTGAAAATCCCCAAAGGAACCGTCTGTACCCATCTAGACCGTGGCAGGCAAATGCTCAAACACTCGCTTCAGGAGGTAGAAAATGATGAATAAAGAACAGTTTTATCAGGCCTATTCTCAGATCCATGCCTCCGAACGTCTGAAACAGGAGGTTTTGAACATGAAAAAGCAAACATCTCACCATAAAGGGCTTCGGATCGCCCTGATCGCCGCTGCCCTTGTGATCCTTTCCACAGGCACTGTCCTGGCCACATCCTTCCTGGGAAGCTCCCGAGTGCAGCCCAATGATCATGTTTCCTATACCCCAACAGATCCCCAGGGAAACAGCTACGCCATCCAGGGCTACGAAATCTATCTGGACCTGCCCACCGACACCAACGCACCCACCTCTATTGCCGAATTTTATCTTCTTCAGGTCCCCGATGGCTACAGCCAGTACCACGGCTACCTGTACAAAGATAACGTTGTTGTCCAGTACCGCTGGAAAGAGCCGGATAGCTTCACCCGTGATATTTTCCTGAGCCAATGGGCCGGCGGCGATACGGATTCGTCCCTGCGCAATTATGTCATTCATACATCTCCGGCCTCCCCTACCCCTCAGCTTCGCCAGGTCACCTGGGGCGGTGTGGAGGGAATCACCGTGGATACCGAAGCCATCGCAAATGCCCCGGGCAACCGACTTTTCTTCTGGTCCGACGGACAGTATATCTTCCACCTGGGCGCACCTTTGGACTATACCGATGCGCAAATGGACGCCCTGCTCGCAACCCTCCATAAGGTCAGCAATGTCCGCCCCTGGCTCATTGACATGACAGAAATTGAGATTCAAAACGCCCTGGGCTAAATAGAATTGCAAGGACGCAGTCAAATGCAGACCGCGTCCTTGCTCTATGTTAAAACTCAATGTGGTATAACAGTTTACTATTATGCTCCTTTTCCGCCTCGGAATTCATCGAAATGTTCGCCTTTCCATTAAACATCTGTCCAATTGCGCCATCAATGCTGTTCGCTGTCTTTACGGACATCGTTGCAGAGGAAGCTCCAGACAATGCCAGCGTCTCCGATTTTACTGAGCGCTTCCCATCACAGCACATCTCGATCAGTCTTTTTATGGTATCATCATGAGCAAACCACTTTAGTTCGGGATACTTTGGTGCGTTATGGCCTTTAAACTCCGCCTCAATTCGCCCACTACGTGCGTTCATTGCTGTTTGAGAAAAGCTTTGCTCCATACTCTCAGACCCAGAAACATTTTTATAGTTCTCTTGATAGGCTTGTTTCTTACTTTGCGATATCCGGCCGGAAGACGTCTCCTGAATCTCAATGGTGCAACATTTTGCGCCAAGCGCGTAGGCAATGTGTTTTAATTCTGCCATTCTCTCCTCATGCGCCTTCCCAAAAACACAGTCCGAACGAATAAACCGATTCCGATCAAAATTATCTACACAGTAAACTTCATCGCAAGCCGCATTGGGTACAAAGCTAATCCCACTAAAGGAAACTGCTTCATCGTATAAGTACAGAACTTCCACTCCGGCTTCTTTTCCCAACCAGCCAATAGCCCCTTCGCATACATCGATATCCCGTCGTACTGCATCGTCAACAATCATGATAATGTTCGGGATATTAAATGCCTCGCTTTGAAAGCGATCCGGAAACAAGGGATTCAGTTTTTTTAATTTGCGAGCATAAGCCGCTACTTTGGACTTTTCCATAATCGCGGATACGCCGGTCTTCGCCCCCACAGCTGCCTTTTTACCAAGATCAACTGTCTTTTGCATTAGCTTGGAGAACCCTTCAGTGTTTTTCTTTTCATCATTGTTTCTCATGTTCATTTTCACCTCATAACCTTTTTTGTTGGACATAAGATATCATGTAATCATCGCGAATAGAAATGGTAAGTTTATTATATCACACAAGCCAAAGATTGTACACAGCAATTTTCCTCTCAACGCCTCACCCACTTATCGTATGTCAAAAAATTTTTTAAAAAGGTGAAAAAAGTGTTGACAAATGCCCCTTCGGTTGCTATAATACAAAAGCTGTCTGACACAGCGCAACAACATATGGGGGTATAGCTCAGCTGGGAGAGCGCTTGAATGGCATTCAAGAGGTCAGCGGTTCGATCCCGCTTATCTCCACCAGGAAGTCCTGAAATCGTAAGATTTCAGGACTTTTTCTTTGTCAAAATGGTGGTTTTACCTCTCAAATTCCATTTTTTCAAACCGGGTCGCTACACCCGATTGAAGCGCTACACTTTATCTTGAATCCATCTTGAATCAGGACGATTTTAGGTGGTCCACTATGTCCAAAACGTTTCCGAAAGTTCCCTTGCCTTTTTTCGAAAAAGCTTCGCTAAATCTTTGCGCGGCTTCCAATCTTTTGGGCTCTTGCACATGCAGATAATGCCGTGTCATATCGATTTCCGCGTGACCCACGATATTTTGGATGGTCTCAATGTCCACACCCAGCGCCTGCATCTGGGATACAAAGGTATGCCTGCAGCAGTGTGGCGTCAGCACACGGACACCATCGACTCCCTCCAATGCTTTTTTGAACTGGGTTCGAAAGTGGGATGGGTTGCAGGGCATGTCCGGCCTGCCGGCTTCCCAGATGAATTTCTTATCGGTGCTTCGCAGGTTCCGGGCACAGTACTGAACCAGTTCCGGCACGGGAATCGTTCTGTAGCTATCATAGGATTTGGGTGTCCCGATGATAGCCGTTCCCTTCACCATTACCACGGCTTGGGCAATATTGATAGAGGAACCGTCCTGCGCAATGTGTCTCGGCTCTAAGCCCAAAAGCTCCTGTGTCCGCATGCCCGTACAAAGCATCAGCCGGATGCTCCAACCAATTTTGTCCTCAGGAAGCTCCCGGAGCAACGTACGCACTTCATCCGCGGTGAAAGCTTCCTTCTCCCTGGGTGGACGCTTCCGCATCTTGTCCGCGAAAGCCACAGGATTTTTGAGGATGATATCATTGGCAACGGCCTTATTGAAAATCTGGAACAACATTCCCCGGCACTGGGCCAGCGCAGAATCAGATCTGCCCTCTTTGCGGAGTTTCTTCAGAAACTGCTCAATGTCCATTGCTTTGATCTCTGACAGCTTCCGCCGTCCAAAGTGATCCTTCAGGATCCGCAGCGTGTACCGGTAGCTATCCTGGGTTGTGGGCTTGATGTTGTCCTTGTGGTTTTCAAACCAGGTGTCCGCCCATTCCTCAAACCGAAGATCTTTTCCGGTAAGCAATCCCGCTTCCCGTTTTCTGAGGAATTCATCTCGCTTTGCTTTTGCCTCCCGCTGGGTTTCCCCAGAGAAAGACCGTATATCTCGTTTGCCGTCTGGCTTGTATCCAACCATGATCTGGATCTCCCAGCGGCCATTTTCTTTCCGGGAAAGCGTGCCTTCCCCGTGTGACCGTTTCTTTGCCAATTTTTATACTCCTTTCTCAGTTGGCAAATACGGTGTTTCGTCACATCTATTATATCATAAATCTCTTCAAACTCAAAGAAAAACCGTACTTTTC
>SVLB01000079.1 GCA_015068135.1 Oscillospiraceae bacterium
GTTTGAATGAGTATGTTTTGCATCACCGAACCGCTGGAAGTGTACCACCTCCCGCTCCCGAAGGAACTTGATCACATTGTTTACATCCGGGTCATCGCTGAGCCGGAGAATGTTATCGTAAGTGGTTCTTGCCTTTTGCTCTGCTCCCATGTCTTCTGTCAGGTCTGTGATGGGGTCGCCCTTGACTTGCAAGGTTGCGGCAGTCCAGGGGGTTCCGGATGCAAACTGGGGATACACGCCTGTGGTATGATCCACAAAATACTGGGCAAACGGGGAGTCCTGGATCTGAGAGTCCTTCAGGTTCCGGGTCAGCTGATGGACCAGGGCACCAACCATCTCCAAATGCCCCAGTTCCTCAACGCCAATATCCGTAAGCAAGCCTTTTAGCTCATCGTAGGGCATGGAGTATCTTTGGGACAGATAACGAAGGGATGCACCCAATTCTCCGTCCGGGCCGCCGTACTGGGAGATAATGATGGAGGCAAGCCGGGGATTGGGTTTGTCGATCTTCACGGGGTACTGAAGCTTCTTATCATAAATAAACATAGGTTATACCTCCCGATTCTTGGGATATTCCCAGGGCCACGGATCGCACAGCCAGCGATAGCAATCGCCCACTGCCGATTTATGGGTCAGGGGGCCGTATTCCTTTTCGTAAATATCCTTTGCTTTATCGTAGAGCATCTGGAACTGTCTGTATAGGGCAAAGGCTTCCTGATCGTCACGGTGGGTATCCAGGTAGAGGGCAAGCTCCTGGATGGCAAAGCCCATGGCCTGTAACTCACTTAAAGGGGTCACAGGCCGTTCGTTTTTATTGACCATCCCCATAAACGGAAGGTCCAGTCCCGGAAACAGTGTACCTCTTACCAGGGCTTTTCTGGGTTCATACTGGGGTGGATTCTCCATTTGGAAGGGGACATAGCCATTGGCCAGGGGTGCGATCGCCGGTAAACGACCCTCACCGCCGGTCATGGCGTTGGGATTCTTATCCAAAAGAATAACCTCCTGTCAAATTTTCTTGGGAACTGTCGTTCCGAAGCATCCTATGCGCAGGCTGGCATTTTGGTGACATTCGGTCATATTCTATATGGAGGTGAAAGACGATGGCAGGGAAAAGGGGATATTTTGGATTCTGGGCATTGCTGGTGATCATGGGAGCGCTGATGGCATTCGGCTTTTATTTGGATGATTCCGTTACCGTATACAGCGAGACCTCCGGGATCGAAAATCGTAAAACTGTTGTGATCGACCCGGGACATGGGGGAGTGGATGGGGGAGCCACTTCTGTCAGTGGTGTCCTGGAAAGCGGCATCAATCTGCAGATCAGTCTGCGGCTGAATGATCTGTTGCATTTGCTTGGCATCAATACCAAAATGCTCCGCACAGAAGATGTATCCATTCATACTTCAGGAAATACGATTGCGCAAAAGAAGGTATCGGACCTGAAAGAACGGGTCAGGATCATTGAAAACACGGATCCGGCGCTCTTAGTCAGTATCCACCAGAATTATTTTCAGGAGAGCAAGTATTCCGGTGCGCAGGTATTCTATCCCGATACACACGGCAGTAAAGAGTTGGCAGCAGCATTGCAAGCATCCTTTACAAAGAATCTGAACCCCGGAAATCACCGTCTTTGCAAACCTGCCAGTGGCGTCTATTTAATGCAGAAGATCTCCTGCACCGGGGTCCTGATCGAATGCGGTTTTTTGTCCAATCCCACAGAGGATCGGCTTTTACAGGATGCATCCTATCAGAAAAAGCTCTGCTGTATCATCGCTGCCGCCTGCGGTGAATATATGTTCGGTTTTCAGACTTGACCGATTTTTAAAATACTGCTATAATTAACAAAACAGATAAAGAAGGAATGGATCATGGCTAAGACGAAAACCGTATTTTTTTGCACTGCCTGCGGAAATGAGACCCCAAAGTGGCAGGGAAGATGTGCCGCCTGCGGTGCATGGAATTCGATTCAGGAGCATATTGAAAAGCCCACAGCTCCCGGCAGAGCAAAAGCATCCCCGGTAGGTACCAGCCGAGTTGCCCAAAAGCTTTCTCAGGTCAATACAGACCTTGAGATCCGTTTTTCTACGGGTATGGGTGAACTTGACCGGGTTTTGGGCGGCGGTGCCGTAGCAGGGAGCCTGGTCCTGGTAGGCGGTGCTCCCGGTATCGGCAAATCTACGTTGCTTCTTCAGATCTGCAACAGCCTGTGTGCCGGCCGCAAGGTCTTGTATGTCTCCGGTGAGGAAAGCGAAAAACAGCTGAAGCTGCGTGCTCAGCGGATCGGTGTTGCTCCCGAAGAACTATACATTCTGTCAGAAACCCGGCTCAGTGATATTTTGGACGCAGTGGAATCCAATGCCCCGGATATTCTGATCGTTGACTCTATTCAGACTCTATATAATGAATTGAGTGATTCCTCTCCCGGCAGCGTTTCCCAGGTTAAGGACTGCACCATGACCTTGATGAACCTTTCCAAGAGCCAGGGCATTACGGTATTTGTGGTTGGCCATATCAATAAAGACGGTGCCATTGCTGGCCCAAAAGTATTGGAGCACATGGTG
>SVLB01000051.1 GCA_015068135.1 Oscillospiraceae bacterium
GGCTTCACCTACGCCAGACCGCCTTTGAGGGCGTTTACGTCAAGGACTTCACCAAGCAGACCGATTGCCTCTTTGAGGTTTTGGCTGGCAATGTGGATGTATGCGTTTTGGATGCCCAGCTGGCAAAGAGCTATGTGGGCAAGGGCGACTACACCGACCTGGAGATCATCGACGGTCTGGAAAGCGATGTGGAGTTCTACGCCATCGGCTTCAAGAAGGGCAGCGAGCTCACCGAGCAGGTCAATGCGCAGCTGGTAGCCCTGGCCGCTGACGGCACCATCGCCGCCCTGGCTGAGAAGTACGATGTTGCCAATACCGCCATCACCGATTTCTCCGACCAGCAGTAATCTAACATATAGGGAGTAGATAGAATGTCGTTTCTGGATGTCACGTCTTTCCTCATGGACGGCTTCTGGATCTCTCTGACAATCTTTGCGGTGACGCTGCTCTGCGGCGCACCGCTTGGTTTGCCTATTGCACTGTGCTCCATGAGCCGGTTCCGGATTGTCAGAAGCATATCCAAGGTCATCGTCTGGATCGTCCGGGGAATCCCCCTGATGCTGCAGATCTTCATTATCTTTTATGTTCCGGGCCTGCTCTTTGAAAAGCCCATCTTCAGTGAACTGGACCGTCATTTCTTTCTGGAATACGGCATCAAGGATGCAGGACGGTTGATTGCGGTACTGATCGCCTTCGTACTGAACTATGCCTGCTATTTCTCCGAGATCTACAGAGGCGGCATTGAAAGCATCTCCAAGGGGCAATATGAGGCCGGTTATGTGCTGGGTATGACCAAGGGACAGGTGTTCCGAAGGGTCATTTTGAAGCAGTCCATCCAGCGGATCGTACCCCCCATGTCCAATGAGATCATCACCCTGATCAAGGACACCGCCCTTGCCAACTGCATCATGGTCTGCGAGATCATCAAGCAGGCCAAGGAGCTGGCGGCCACCAAGGCATTGGTATGGCCCCTGTTCTACACCGGCGCGTTTTACCTCTTATTTGTGGGACTTTTAACCATTATTTTGGGTAAAGTCGAGAAAAAACTCAGTTATTTCAGGAGTTAACTATGGCAGCATTGGAAGTAAAGGATCTGAAAAAGAATTTCGGCAAGACCCAGGTACTCAAGGGCATCAGCTTCACCCTGGAAAAAGGGCAGGTGCTGGCCATTATCGGCTCCTCCGGCAGTGGCAAGACCACCCTGCTGCGCTGTCTGAACTTTTTGGAGGCTCCGGACAGCGGTACCATTTCCGTAAACGGAAAATGTCTCATTGACGGAAGTGAGAATCTGCGTTTGAGCGATAAGGTCATCCGGCAAAACCGCCTCCATTTTGGACTGGTGTTCCAAAATTTCAATCTGTTTCCCCAATATACCGCCCTGGAAAACGTGACCCTGGCCCCTACCCTGCTGAAAACCGGCACCCCGGAGACCATCGATCAGAAGGCGAGAGGTCTTTTGGAACGGGTCGGTCTTTCCGATAAGCTCAGCAACTACCCCTGGCAGCTATCCGGCGGTCAGCAGCAGCGTGTGGCCATTGCCCGGGCTTTGGCTATGGATCCGGAGGTCCTGTGCTTTGATGAGCCCACCTCCGCACTGGACCCGGAGCTGACCGGAGAGGTCCTGCGGGTGATCCGGGGACTGAAAAGCAGTGACCGGACCATGATCGTAGTCACCCATGAAATGGACTTTGCCCGAAGTGTTGCGGATGTGGTCATGTTCATGGCGGACGGCGTGATCGAGGAAATGGGCTCCCCGGAGGAGGTCTTCGGGTCCCCCAAAAGCGAAAAAACCAGAAGCTTTTTGCAAAGCTTCCATTCTGAACTGTAAGGAGCGGCCCAAATGGACCATAAAGAAGAAAAGATCGATGCTCTGTTTTCCATCATTTTGCAATTGGACAATCTGGCAGACTGCAGAGCCCTGTTTGACGACCTGTGTACCCGAAAGGAGCTGGAAAAGATGGCAGAACGGATCTATGCCGCCAAGCTTCTCTTGGAGGGAAAGACCTATAACCAGGTCATGAGTCAGGCGGATATCTCCTCTGCCACCCTCAGCCGGGTCTCCCGGTGCGTCCAGTACGGCACCGGCTACCGTCAGGTCCTCTCCGGAGACGACAAATAATAACGGGGCTGTCTCACTGGATTGAAAACGCTTGTGTATACTGTAGGGACACCCGTCCTCGGGTGTCCGGGAGGTAAAAATAGCGCAAAATCTGCAAGAAATATGCAGATTTTGCGCTATTTTTTTATTTTGGTTGCGGTCACCTCGGGAGAGGTGACCCTACGAAAAACATTTTGAGACAGCCCCGTTTATTGTTGGAAAAGTGTTCCTGAGGGGTAGTGTGAAATCTTGCTCAGGGCAGACGAATGCTGGCGATCATTGCCTGAATGTCGGCATCCTCCAGGGATACGGAGCCGCCCTCCAGCTCCAGGCAGATATTGATCTGGAACTGATCACCGCCGGATTCTCCGGTCCACAGAACTGCCAAAGGCATACCCAGAGAAGTGGCAGTGAAGCCATTCCAGGTTCTGCCGCCAAGCTCCATGGGAGCCAGATCCACAGAATCGTCATACCATTCACCGCTGGGGGTCATCAGGTCTGTCTCCGGGGGATAGTAGAGAATGTTCATATTGGGCTTTGTCAGAGAATCCCAATCGCTCTCGCCGCCCTTGATCACACTAATCTTGTTGGGGTCCATGGCGTTGTCCTCTGCAAACACATCCGCTACGGCAAATGCCTTCCAGCCTGCGGCAACATCTACCATAACATTGCCGGCATCAAAGGGTTCTGCCTTGGCAGCCTCGGTGGGCGCCTGGGTCTGTTCCTTGTCCTGGCCCTTCTCCCCGTCACCACCGCAGGCGACCAGGGAAACGCACATCAGCGCCGCCAGTACCAATGCAAATAGCTTCTTCATAAGTAGTTCCTCCTTCACGGTTTCGGCATCGCGTGCCTTCTGGACACATTGTAGCAAATAGAAACCCGGACCGTCTTCACCCCGATCCGCAAAAAAGTGTGGGAAAGACAAATTCTCTTGTAAATAGAGTGTAGGATTTGGTGTGGGGCATTGGGGATTGGGCGTTCTCATAGGGATCCAAATCTGTAAACACACCGCCAGGAACGAAAGCACTGTAGGGGCCGGTGCCTACACCGGCCCATGGGCCGAAGTGGTCTTCGGCCCCTACAAGACCAAAAAATCGGCTCCGAAGAGCCGATTTTTTCGGTTTTAGGATTCTGCTTCTTCCACAGAAGCGCCAGAGGCCAATGTGATCTTATCCAGGAAGCTGGCTGCTGCATATACCGTACCGCGGCTGACATAGATATCATTGCCTGCCGTAGTGGCAGTACCGCCGGAGATCGTACCGCCCAGCAGCTGCACCGTACCGATGGTGGACAGGGTCAGATTGCCGCCGTAGGTATTGCTGTGGCCGCCGGTAATGGCGCCGCCATACATATAGAAGTTGGCGCTGTGCACGACCTTCAGATTGGAGGCAGTAGTCGCGCCGGTAATGGCGCCGCCGTACATCTTAAAGGTGGAAGCAGGGCGCTCATCCACTGCGGTGATCGTGGTGGTGGCAATGCCCTCCTTGTCGTTGCTGATGATCACCGGACAGCCCTTGTTGCTGCCACGGGTCAGGGTACCGCCAAACAGGTTCATGGAAGCTGCGGAAACCAGCTTCACACTGCCGCCGTCACCGGCATAGTTACCGGTCAGTACACCGCCGCCCACACAGTCGCAGATATTGGCATGGCCGCCCACGTAGAAGATGGTGGAGCCGTTGCCGCGGCTGAGGGTATGGCCGTTGAGACAAATGCTCACATTCTGATCGGGCAGCACTGTGATCCGCTTGGGGCTGGGATAGTCCTCGGTCAGGTAATAGTGACCGTCCTCAGCAAACACATACAGGCCGTCACGGGTGGTAAACACACTGTCGGAAATGGGGGTCCATACCACATCCTCGCCGCAGACATGATCCCCTACCGCACCCAAGCCGCCACAGATGCAGTGGCTGTGGACCGTACCGTAGACCACAGTGAGGGTCTTTGCAGTTTCGTCAAAGACCATAGTCCTGTCCTCGTCCAGGGTGAACAGGCCGGAGAAGTCCTCCATTGCACTGCCCACCAGTCCGTCACCAGCCATGGATAGACGGATGGAAGCATCGGAAGCAAGCCCCATATCCATGATGCTCAGGTTTCCGGTACCGGACATATACAGCCCCTCCGTCACGATCCTGCCACCAAGATGCAGCTTTGCCTTGCCGGGGATGAAGTACATATCCGTACCCGTAGCCGCGGTATTGCCGGTGATGGTGGTATCCACCAGGGTCACTTCTGTGGGATTCGCGGTCACGGCACCGGTGACGGTCATACCGCCGCCGGAGCCGGTGGCAGTACAGCCGGTGATGCTGGTATCCACGATCACAGCCTTACAGGTATAGGCGCAGTGGATGCCGCCGGAGGTCTTGGCATAGCCGTTTGTGGCAGTGACATTGTACATATTCAGGAAGCCGGAGCAGATCACAAGGCCGCCCTCTGTAACCAAAACGCGGTTTTCGGGGTCGTCGATCCGGGTCAGGGTCAGGTTGTAAAGGCTCAGCACCGGCACTTCGTTACCGCTGCGGATCACGCCGCCGGATTCCCCGGCAACACCGGCACCGGCAACCTCGCCACCGTCCTGACAGCTGGTCAGGGTCAGAGAACCGGAGTTCTTGTTGACCCAGAAGGCACGGCTGGTCTTACAGGTGATCTTATGACCGTTCAGGCAAATGGTCAGATGGTTATTGGCACCCAGCTGATGGGCAGTACTCAGCTCCACATCCTCTGTCAGGTAGTAGTAGCCGGAAGCGGGCAGGCTGTCGGTCTTATCCCATTCCTCGAACTTTACGTTCTCACATTCGTGACCGTATTTACCGTCGGCACAGCCGCCGCAGACACAGTGGATATGCCCCTGGGCCGTGGACTTAAACAGCAGCTTCAGTTCGCCGTTCTTCTGCACCACTTCCATATCCCCATCTGCACTGACGAAGGCAGTGGACAGATCCTGGGCAGTGGTCGCAAAGACACCGGGCGCATCCATGGTAAGCTTCACCGGTTCGGTACCGGTGTAGCCGTCCAGAGTGATCTTCAAACCGGATGCCAGGCTCAGATCCGAGCCGGTATTGCCGGAAAGCTTCCCATCGCCGCCCAGGGTCAGCTGACCCTTTTGGACACGGATACCGCCGGCACCGGAAAGGGCTTCGCCGCCGGAGATGGTACCTCCCAGCAGCTGCAGCTTGCCGGAGGATTCCATTTGGATGTTGCCGCCGGCACCGGTCGTTGCTGTACCGCCGGAAACGGTGCCGCCATACATGGTGAAGGAAGCGGTGTGCCAAAGGCACACGTTGCCGCCACGGGTGGCACTGCCGTCCAGGATCGCGCCGCCATACATGGTGAAGGAGGAGGCCGGACGCTTAGCGGCTTCCGAAATATTGGTTTCGACGATCTCTGCCTGGTCGTTGGATACCACCAGGATACCGCCGCCGCTGTTGCAGGTCTGACCCTGACCGGTAAGGGTACCGGCAAAGAGCCGTGCAGTACCGCCGGTGACCAGCTTCATGGTGCCGCCGTTATCGGTGGAAGCGCCAATGAGCTTGCCGCTGCCGCGGCAGTCGGTGATGTTCAGCTCACCGGCACAGACGATCAGCTGACCGCTTCTGGTCAGGTCACAGCCGTTGAGGCAAAGGTTGATCTTCTGACCGGGCATAATGTTCAGCCGCTTGGTCAGAGCGTAGTCCAAAGTCAGATAGTAATTGCCATCTTCCTTGAACTTCAGGCCCTTGGACTTGCCATCCGGTCCAATGGCATCCTCAAACACCTGGTCGGTGATCTCCACCCAGTCGGTCAGGGTGGTGCAGGTGTGGTCACCCAGAGCGCCCAGACCTGCGCAGAGGCAGTGGTCAGTTTCATGGGGCTTGGCGGTAATGATGCAGTCAAAGAGGACCTGCTTGGCTTCGGCATCGTAGACGGGGATATAATCCTCCGGCTCATAGCTTACGAAGCAACCGCTAAGATCCGCAGAAGCATTCTGCAAAATCACCTGCTCGGGACTCTGAACACCGATCCGGGAGGCCCCATCCAGGCCCATATCCGTAAAGACCGCGCCCTCGCCCAGGATCACATTGGACTTGCCGTTTTCGGTGATCTGAATGTTTCCGGAAAGACCCACAGTACCGGAGAGGAAGTTAATCCCGGAACCGCCCTTGGTATCGGAATTGGTCACAGTGACGCCGTTCATCAGCATATCGCCGGTGGACCTGATCTGCATAATATCGGAGTTGCCTGCGGACTGTCCGTCAGCCAGGGTCACATTTTCCAGATAGAAGGTGCCGCCGGTGGTCACATTGATCAGGCCGCCGGTGGTACCGGTACAGTCGGAAACGGTGGTATTGTAGGCGTTCAGCACGCCGGTGGGATTCACCTGGATCGCGCCGCCGGCGCCGGAAGCATAGCCGTCATGAAGGGTGCAGTTGTAAAGATGCAACGGTGCGGAGGCGGAGATCAGACCGCCCTGGGATGCCTTCTTGCCCACAGTGGAAATCTCCAAATTCCACAGCTTGGTGCAGGCACCGCCCACCTCGGAGTACATCCGGATCACGCCGCCGGACTCCCCTTCCACACCGGTGCCGATGAGCTTACCGTTGCCTGTGTGGTCACAGATCCGCAGCTGTCCGCCGCTTTTGGTAAAGAAGCAGCGACCGGGACTGGAAATGGTATGCCCGTCCAGCCGCAGATGGACCGCAGCATTCTGAATGAGGAAGCCCTCCTCAGGTGCGACCACATCGGATGTCAGATAATAATATTTGCCGTTGGTCAGCGGACCGGTACCGTCCCAGGGCTCCCACTTGGCATTCTTGTGGGTGCAGGGACAGTCCTCCTGGGTGGTGCAATAGGTAGGATTCCGGCGCCCCACCACATAGATGTACTTGGCCTGCAGATCGTTATTAAGCAGTACATGGATCTGATCCCCCACCCGCAGATCCGTGATCTCGCCCAGGTGGGAAGCAAAGCCGTTGGACACATTGAGGACCTTATAATCCCAGGCGAAGCTGGCAGAATAGGTCTTGCCGTCATTGGCGTGTCCGGCCTGCTGCTTGATAGCGGTAAAGCCGTAGGGGGTCACGCTGGTCACATTGACCCAGGACATACCCTGGGAGCCGCCGCCCAGCCAGCGGACATTGGAAGTACCGCTGCGCTTGTAGATCACGCCATTATACACCGTCAGTGCCCACAGCTTGGAAGCCTCGGCATCGATCTTGGAAGCCATCTCCCGGTCCTTGGTCTTCAGGTCCACCTGGACACCGTCGTTTCTTGCCATCCGGAAATGGTACCAGCCGTCGGCATCGGGGGTACGGGTGGTCACCTTATTGGCAGAATCGTACATCCGGGACATATTCCAGTAAATATAGCAGTCGTAGGGCTTCTTGACAATGTAGACCACACGGATCTCGCCCTTATAATCCCGCAGGCCATGGATCTGATCCCCCACCTGCAGGGTGCTGTACTCACCGCAATGGCTTATAAAATTGGTACTGCCGTTGATGATCTCCACCTGATCAGAAAGCACGCCTTCGGTATAGGTGACCTCCTTGGTGGTGGAATTCATTTTCTTTACGGTGATCTTATTGCCGTCCAGCTTGTCCACATAGGCCCAGGAGCCGAAGGGGTTGTTGTTGCCGTGGACATACTCGGCATAATGGAATTTCTGAATATCCTGCCCATCCACCGTCAGGGCAAAGCAGCGGGTGGCATAGCCATCGATCTTGGTGGCCATCTCCCGGTCATTGGTACGCAGCTTCACCTGCTGACCGCCGGTAGCCAGGGTAAACCAGTAGTAGCCCTGGGCATCGGGGATGCGCTTGGTCACCTTGTTGGTGGAATCGTACTGCCGCTCGGTATTCCAGTAAAGCTTCTCGTTCAGGCAGCGGCTGACAATGAACAGATGGGAGATCCTGCCCCGCTTATCCAGCATACAGTGGATCTGATCGCCCACCTTCAGCTCGGACAAAGTGCCGGGATAGCCGTACTGGGCAGAGCAGTCGATGATCTTGGTATGGTTGGAGATCACGCCGTCAAACTCCACACCCCTGGAGTTATAGGCATGGAAGGTATCGCCGCTGACCTCGTCCACTCTTGCCCAGGAGGCAAAGGTACCGGACACGCCGCAGCTGGCATTGCTCTGAGAGCAGTCGATCACATAGCCGTCCTCGTCAAAGGTCAGGGCCATGTATTTGGCAGAATAGGAGTCCATCTTGCTGGCAATGCTGACATCCCGGGTGCGAACCTTGACCACTTCACCGTTAAGGGACATATCAAACTCATACACACCGGTGACGGAAGCCTCACGGGTGGTCAGCTTGGTGGTGGAGTTGTACTTGCGCTGCAGATTCCAGTAAATATCCGAAGGCATAGAGTAAGTCTTGACGAATACATGGGTAATATTGCCGTCTTTATCCTGGACCGCAAGGATCTCATCATCGGTCTTCACCGATCCTAGCATACCGATCAGCAAGCCTTCTCCGCCCACATCGTAGATCTTGGTATTCTCATTGAGCTGGATCGTAAAATCCAGGCCCTTGAAGTTGCCCTGGGTATTGACCACCAGTGTGTTACCGTCAGCGCTCTTGACGAACAGCGTCGGTGCCACGAATCCGCCGGCGCATTCACTGACGGTTCGCATATCCACCACAACGCCCTCCTCGTCCAGGACCAGGCCCATAACATCCTGCATATCGATCCGGTCCACCAGGGTCTTGTCCCGGACGGGCAGGTCCACCTGCTCGGCATCAATGGAGAATCGGATATAATACAGGCCGTCAGAACGGGGCATACGTCCGGAGGTTCCCTGATAGCCCTTGGCGGCATAGGCCTCCCGGTCTACATTCCAGTAGAGCCGAAGCTCCTCCGTCTGGACTGCGGTAGGCTCCGTAGCCTGCGTCTGAGGCGCAGCATCCTCTGTGCCGCCAAACGCCAGGAACAGGGCGCCACCAATCACCGCCAGCAGTGCAACCACCGCCACCGGGATCAGCCATCTGGACTTCTTTGGAGAATCTTGTTTTTTCATATCCCAAAGCTCCTTTCTTAGGCTGAGTCATATAATCCGAACCCGCCTAAGCGGGCCTCTGATCGCCCCAGCCTTCCTTTTATTCATTGATGGGCTCTTAAGTAAAAAAGCAAAAGAACGCGCATAACATTCTCCTGCTCTCCAATCTCTGTAAAAATTATACCAAACGCCCGTAATAAAATCAAGAACCAAAAGAAATTGAATAAAAATACCCCAAAAAAGATAGTATTTTGAAAAAAGGAAATGGGGCTGTCTCAAGATCCTTGAGACAGCCCCTTGGGTATCAATAATTCTCTGCGTTTACTTCAAAATAGGCCTGAGGATGATTGCAGGTGGGGCAGACCTCCGGGGCCTCGGTGCCCACCACGATATGACCGCAGTTACGGCACTCCCAAACCTTGACCTCGCTCTTTTTGAAGACCTCCATGGTCTGCACGTTCTGCAGCAGCTTGCGATACCGCTCCTCATGGTGCTTCTCTACAGCGGCCACCAGGCGGAACCGCTGTGCCAGCTCCAGGAAGCCCTCTTTTTCGGCGGTCTCAGCAAAACCGGCATACATATCGGTCCATTCGTAGTTCTCGCCCTGGGCAGCACTTTCCAGATTCTGAGCGGTGTCGCCGATGCCCTCAAGCTCCTTGAACCACAGCTTTGCATGCTCCTTTTCGTTCTCCGCAGTCCTCAGGAACAGAGCCGCGATCTGCTCATAGCCCTCCTTCTTGGCCTTGGATGCGAAATAGGTGTACTTATTCCGGGCCTCGGACTCGCCGGAAAAGGCAGCCATCAGATTCTTTTCGGTCTGTGTGCCTGCATATTTGTTTGCCATATTGGGATTCCTCCTTAATTTCATGTATTGTTCCTACATTATACCACAGTTTTCCTTTTTTGAAAACCCCATTTTTTCCTTTTGGCACGACATTGCTATGAAAATGCCATTTTGGTACGCATAGTGCTTGCATCTGGAATATTTTTGGGATATACTATTCAAAAAGGAGGGATTTTTTATGACACCCAAGGTATTCTTTTCCCCTGTGATCACCCCCGAAAAGGTATTGGAGCTTTACAAAGCCCTGGAGGTCCGGCTTCCCGGCAAGGTAGCCCTTAAGGTCCATTCCGGCGAACCCGGCAATCAGAATTTTCTGCGCCCTGATTTTTGGAAGCCGGTGATCGATGCTGTCGGCGGCACGGTGGTAGAATGCAACACCGCATACAAAGGTGGCCGTGATGTAGCAGAGCGTCATATGGACACCTTTCGCAAGCATGGCTGGCTGGACCACTTTCCTGTAGATCTGCTGGATGCCCAGGGTCCCGATCTGGAGCTTGCCATCCCCCAGGGCAAAGTCATTCAAAAGAACTATGTGGGCAAGGATATTGCCAATTACGATTCCATGCTGGTGCTGTCCCATTTCAAGGGGCATCCCATGGGCGGCTACGGCGGCGCGCTGAAGCAGCTGTCCATCGGTGTGGCCTCTGCCTTCGGCAAAAAATACATCCACGGTGCCGGTGACCCCACCAACCCCTGGAAGTCCGATCCCGACCGCTTCAAGGACGCCATGGCCGATGCGGCAAAAAGTGTGGTGGACTTCTTTGAAGGACGGATCCTATATATCAATGTCATGAAAAACATGAGCGTGGACTGCGACTGCTGTGCCGTTGCAGAGGATCCCTGCATCAAGGATATCGGCATTCTGGCATCCACCGACCCGGTGGCCATTGACCAGGCCTGCCTGGATCTTGTATATGCCTGCGATGACCCCGGAAAGTCCCATCTGATCCAGCGGATCGAAAGCCGCAACGGTGTGCGCACTGTGGAAGCGGCTGCGGCGCTGGGTCTGGGCAGCCGGCAATACCAGCTGGTGGAGGTATAATGGGAAACTGCGAACAATGCAGCGGCAAATGCTGTCACTGCGGCAATCCGTGCCTGGAGCTGACGGAAGGTGAGATCGCCTTTTTGGACAAGCTGGCACAGTTTGCCTATTTGCCCGTTGCCCGTCGAGCCGATGATATGACGCCCATCTATCTGGAAGACAGCGACTACACCATGGAGGAATATAGCCTCATCCTTCAAAGCCTGGAGGCCCGGGGACTGGTCAGTCTGGACTATGAAGCCCCCATCAAAGGGGCAGATATGACCGCCTACCGGGGCTACCCGGTCCACGGCTGTGTCAGCCTGACCCAACGGGGGCAAACCGCCGCCGATCTGCTTTGGACCGTAGAATAAGAGAAGCTGACTGATGTGGGGCGTCATGGTTTCCTCCCTCTTAATAAGGGCGTATCGCCGTAGGGGCCGAAGCCCACTTCGGCCCATGGGCGGATGTGGTCATCCGCCCCTACAAGGTGGAGCAGAGTAAAATGCCCAATGCCAAATGCCCAATGCCATTTTTAGGCTTCTCCTGGGGGAAGGCTTTTGGCCTACATCATTTTGCCCTTTGCACTTTGCATTTTGCACTTACAAACCCCGCACCGGCTGCCCGGTGCGGGGTTTGCATCAATTCTTCTTCAGTTCTTCCAACATCCGCACATGGGTATCGGCCACCATTTCACCGGTGCCGGGGGCAAAACGGGTGATATCCGTTTCATAGGAGGTGTATTTGTAGGCGACCCGGGAGGGCAGATATCCCAGGTGATGGCAGCAGTAGCCCAGCATCATGGTGGTATTGAAGGGGGAATTTTCCTCCATGCGGACAGATATGGAATCGTACATCTCGCCGGGGAAGGTCACGAACGCAAAATCGTCACCCACAGCCACAGCATTGAGGATCATCCAGCCATCCTCCTCCTTATTGCGCCGGGAGTTTGCATAGATCGCGGCGGCATGATAGGGGCTGCGGATGCCATAGGGCGCACCGTTTTCCTTGCACTTTTTGGTATCGAAATCCTTGTTCCACTCCTCCCGGAGCTGCTTGCCGATCTCTGCCAAATGGTCCATGGTGTGATTGATCTCGCCATAATACTTGACCTGCTTGGTGCGGATCTTGCCGGTGGGCACCTGGCTCATCCGCTTGGAAAGGCACTCGGCGCAATAGCCTGCCAAGCCCAGGCCGTAACTGACCGCCGTAGTGAACCGCCGCTCCGCGGGCAGACGGGTGCTGGAATTGATGTTGCCGGATGCACCCTGGAAGTAGACCGCATGGCAATCCACCATAGCTTCCAGTGCGGTACGGAACGCACCGATAAAGTCGGAAGACAGCACTGTCTTGGTAGCGCCGCCGTCAAAATGGGGGTGGGCACGGAAGTTGGCAACCACAACGGGCTTGCCGCCCTCCCGCTCAAACTTCACCACATGCATGGTGGGGTCAGCGATGGTGGCATGCTCCAAATAAACAGATTGATTCGCATCACCAAAATTGTCGCCGATGTACCAGATCTTTTCGCCGCCCTTTTCCTTGCACTTGTAGTGCTTGACGAAATTCATATGTTCCGTCTCAATGGAGCCGGTGAACATGGTAGCGGGCTTTCTGTCAGTCAGCGCGTCCTTGCAGACCTCCTCCATAGCCGCCAAAAACTTCTGATTATAGCGCACAATTTCAGGGAAACGGGGATGGCGTACACCGGGAGATGCATGGGTATGGGTAGCGGCCATATAGATCCGCTCCTTGGGAACCCCCACGCGCTCAGAAAGCGTGTCCAAATATTCAAAATACTCGTCAGGTACGGTACAAACATCCATGCCGATCATCAATACAGTGGTATCGTCGCTGTCAGAAATGGCAACCGCCGTCACACAAATGGGCTGACCGATCTGCTGGTGAAACCGCTTGGCCTCGGTAGAATAGCCGGTGAGGGGAATGGACTCATCGGGAGTGACCTCCTGCCGGGCATAGCCAACACGAATCATTTCATCCATAGTAAATTCCTCCAAAATTCATTGATAAGTCTATTATAACAGTTTCTTCCAAATCTGCAACCCTAAAGGCTAAAAATAGTTTTTCCGGAATAATCCTTAAAAAAGTGTTGCAAAATAGAAAAACCCATGGTATAATACCCCAGTGTCCGGAGTCGGACATCTTGATTGGGATGTCGCCAAGCGGTAAGGCACCAGACTTTGACTCTGGCATTCGTAGGTTCAAATCCTGCCATCCCAGCCATTTGACCCGCTAGCTCAGTTGGCAGAGCAACTGCCTTTTAAGC
>SVLB01000052.1 GCA_015068135.1 Oscillospiraceae bacterium
GCTCGCGCTCCTCGGGAGCCTTGTCGATTGCGGAGTAGTCCTGCATCTCAGCCTTGCCCTGCATAGCCAGGTACTTGGTGATAGCAGCGGTCAGAGTGGTCTTTCCGTGGTCAACGTGGCCGATAGTGCCAATGTTAACGTGGGGCTTGGTTCTTTCAAATCTCTGCTTTGCCATTTGAAATTTCCTCCTAATTAGTTAAATGAAAATAATTTTTTGAATTACGAATTTACGCACTCATGGGAACATTGTACTACAACATTTCCATAAATACAAGAGAAATTTTTCAAAGTTGACCGGTAAAAACACACTTTTTTACCGGTCAACCGGAAAATTAACCCTTGGAACGCTCCTTAACCAGCTCTTCGGTCTTGGACTTGGGCAGCTCAGCATTGTGGCTGGGCTCCATGGCGTAGTTGCCACGGCCCTGGGTCTTGGAACGAAGGTCGGTAGCATAGCCGAACATTTCGGCCAGAGGAACGTTGGCGTCCACCTGGACAGCACCGGTACGGGTGATCTGACCCAGGATGTTACCGCGGCGAGCAGTGATGTCACCGATCACGGTGCCCATATACTCATCGGGGACGGTAACGGAGACCTTCATGATGGGCTCCAGGATGGCAGGATTTGCCTTCTTGCAGGCTTCCTTGAAGGCCATGGAACCGGCGATCTTAAAGGCCATTTCAGAGGAGTCGACCTCGTGGTAGGAGCCGTCGAACAGGGTGACCTTCACGTCAACGACGGGATAACCGGCCATAACACCGGCCTCCATTGCGCCCTGAATACCGGCGTCAACAGCGGGGATATACTCCTTGGGAATTGCGCCGCCAACAACAGCGTTGACGAACTCATAACCCTTGCCGGGCTCGTTGGGCTCAACACGGATCTTAACGTGACCGTACTGGCCCTTACCACCGGACTGACGGGCATACTTGGTATCCTGCTCCACTTCCTTGCGGATGGTCTCCTTGTAGGAAACCTGAGGAGCGCCAACATTGGCTTCCACCTTGAACTCACGCAGCAGACGGTCAACAATGATCTCCAGGTGCAGCTCGCCCATGCCGGCGATAATGGTCTGTCCGGTTTCCTTGTTGGTGTAGGTGCGGAAGGTGGGGTCCTCTTCAGCCAGCTTTGCCAGGGCAATGCCCATCTTCTCCTGACCGGCCTTGGTCTTGGGCTCGATAGCGACCTCAATAACAGGCTCGGGGAAGACCATGGACTCCAGGATAATGGGATGGTCCTCATCGCAGAGGGTATCACCGGTGGTGGTGTTCTTGACACCGACTACGGCAGCGATATCGCCGGCGTAAACAATGTCCAGATCCTCACGGTGGTTTGCGTGCATCTGCAGGATACGGCCCATACGCTCGGTCTTACCCTTGGTGCAGTTCAGAACAGTGGTGCCCTTCTCCAAAGTACCGGAGTACACACGGAAGTAGCACAGCTTACCCACATAGGGGTCGGTAGCGATCTTGAAAGCCAGAGCGGAGAAAGGCTCTTCGTCGGAAGCGGGACGGAAGTCCTCTTCCTCGGTTGCGGGGTTGATACCCTTGATGCCCTTCTTGTCCAGGGGGCTGGGCATATAGTCGACCACCGCATCCAGAACCTGCTGAACGCCCTTGTTCTTATAAGAAGTACCGCAGACCACGGGAACCATCTCGTTGGCGATGGTAGCTTCACGGATGGCAGCCTTGATCTTCTCAACAGGGATGTCCTGGCCTTCCATATACATCTCCATGATCTCGTCGTCGAACATGGAAATGGCATCGAGCAGCTTCTCGCGGTACTCTTCTGCCTGATCGACCATATCCTCGGGGATCTCCTCAACGCGCAGGTCCTGACCCTTGTCATCATAGTAGACATTGGCCTTCATGTTGACCAGGTCGATGTTGCCCTTGAAGAAAGCCTCGGAACCGATGGGCAGCTGGATGGGCACTGCATTGCACTTCAGGCGCTCATCGATCATGTCCAAAACACGATAGAAATCGGCGCCCATGATGTCCATCTTGTTCACGTAGATCATACGGGGGACCTTGTACTCGTCGGCCTGACGCCAAACGGTCTCGGTCTGGGGCTCCACACCGCCCTTTGCGCACAGAACGGTCACAGCGCCGTCAAGAACACGCAGGGAACGCTCGACCTCAACAGTGAAGTCAACGTGGCCCGGGGTGTCGATGATATTCAGGCGGCAACCCTTCCAGAAACAAGTGGTAGCGGCGGAAGTGATGGTAATACCACGCTCCTGCTCCTGAGCCATCCAGTCCATGGTGGCAGAGCCGTCATGGGTCTCACCGATCTTGTAGTTCTTACCGGTGTAGAACAAGATACGCTCGGAAGTGGTGGTCTTACCGGCATCAATGTGAGCCATGATGCCAAAGTTTCTGGTATTTTCCAGGGAATACTCTCTAGCCATACAGCCTCTCCTTTATTACCAGCGGAAATGAGCGAATGCCTTATTGGCTTCGGCCATCTTGTGGACATCCTCGCGCTTCTTCACAGATGCGCCGGTGTTGTTGGCAGCGTCCATGATCTCAGCAGCCAGACGCTCGCGCATGGTGTTCTCGCTGCGGCCACGGCTGTAGGTGGTGATCCAACGCAGACCCAGGGTCTGACGGCGATCGGGACGAACTTCGATGGGCACCTGGTAGGTGGAGCCACCGACACGGCGGGCCTTCAGCTCAACGGCAGGCATGATATTTTCCATAGCCTGCTGGAAGACCTCCAGACCGTTCTTGCCGGTCTTATTCTCGACAATTTCAAAAGCACCATAGACGACCTTCTGGGCAACACCCTTCTTGCCGTCGAGCATGACGCTGTTTACGAGCTTGGTAACCAGAACGGAATTATACTGAGGATCCGGAAGAACCTCTCTCTTGGGAACATTACCTCTTCTGGGCACTTTGCTTCCCTCCTTCATATTAAAATGATTTTCATCGGTACTCGAAAGTGAAACTTTCGTTGTGCTTGCCAGAGGTTTTTACTATATATAAAAACGCAATGGCAAGGTTTTAGCCTTGCGGATCGGCGTAGGAAAAAATTCAAGTTTTCAGTTCAGGCAGACGATTACTTCTTGCCGGCCTTGGGACGCTTTGCACCGTACTTGGAACGGGACTGCATACGACCCTGAACGCCCTGGGTATCCAGAGTGCCGCGGATGATGTGGTAACGCACACCGGGGAGGTCCTTAACACGGCCGCCACGGATCAGCACCACAGAGTGCTCCTGCAGGTTGTGGCCAACACCGGGGATATAAGCGGAAACTTCCATTCCGTTGGTCAGACGCACACGGGCGATCTTACGCAGAGCGGAGTTAGGCTTCTTGGGGCTGGTGGTACGAACTGCGGTGCACACACCACGCTTCTGGGGAGAGGGCAGATCGGTGGACTTGTTCTCCAGAGTGTTCAGACCCTTCTGCAGAGCGGGAGCGGTGGACTTGTAGGTAGCCAGCTTACGGCCACTTCTGACAAGCTGATTAAAAGTAGGCATTTCGGTTCTCCTTTCTTTGATTCTCGCTGTAAGCGGTTATATATTCTACGGAAGCTTTCCGGTAGAATCAGGGATCGACAGCCGCAGCGGCTGTGGCACCCACTTCAATGCCGCAGGCCTGGCCAAGCTCATGCATGGTCCTGACCCAAAGACATTGGGCGCCGTATTGGCCGCACAGGGCGGCGATGGGCTCAGTAATGGCGGGGTCTGCGTTGCAGGCTAAAAAGACCGTTTGGACCTTTCCTGCCACCAGGGCTTTTTTCAGCTGCCTGGCACCTGCAACCACCTTTTTTCCCTGTAAAGTGGCGAGGTTTTGACCGGTTGCCATACGAGGTTCATTATAAGTGTCCATACGGATATCTATTATATACACAAATTCAGAAAAGTCAACAAAAATTAAAGATTTTTTTCTAATTCTCGCAGAGTTTTTTGGCCGGAATTTGACCTGCCTAACCATCCCCTTTTCACAAGCCTAAAAAGGGACCGCCGAAGCGGTCCCTTTTTCATTTATTTATGCAGTGCCTCGTCGCAGGCAATGACCGTATGGGCCAGGATCCGGATGCCCCGGAAAAAGTTATCGATCAGCAAGCTCTCATCCCGCTGGTGGGCACCGCCGTGACCTGCGGGGAAGGTGAGCTTTGCCACCACACCATCCTCTCCGGAAATGGCAACTCCCACCGGGAAGGCATTGGGAAGATACCGGCAGTAAGTACCGCCGGCCATGCGGAAGGGCTTCAGGTCCTTACCGGCGACTTCCTTGCAAACGCCCACCACGATCTCCGGCACCGGGCTGTCCTTGGGAGCGTTGAAGCCCTTGCGGTTGAACATATACACGATCTTCCAGCCCTCGGCCTCCCAGATCCTTGCCAGGTCCTTTTCAATTTCCTCATGGTCCACCACGACGCCGTAGCGGATATCCAGGCTCACCCGCAGCTTACCGTCCTCCACATCAACCATACCGTTGGCGCTGGTCAGAGGGCCAAAGTCAGGGTCCACTACAGCAATGCCCATACCCTCACCGTCAAAGTCCCCCAGGAACTTAGACAGGGTAGCCATAGCCTTCCGGTCCGTTTCGGGAAGGGTCCGGCACTGCTCCAGAACCTGCGCCGCCAGCAGGGTGGCATTGACACCGCCCTTGGGGTTGCCCGCATGACGGGCCGCACCCTGGGCCTTCAGGCAGATCTTTCCGGTTTCCTCCAGGGTCATGGTCACAGCAGTGTTGTCCTGCAGAAGGGCCTTCAGTTCCTTTTCCAAAGCCTCGTTGGCAGACAGAACCACCTCTGCCTTATCCAGCACCACATTGAAGGCATCGCCGCCCCGGAAGTCCTCAATGGCGACCATAGGGGTCTGGCACTCTGTCCACATCCGCAAAATACCCTTCTCTCCCACGGAGCAGGGGAAGGTGCCGTCAGGGGACAGAGAAAGCTCAGGGATCCGCTCATGCTTTACGAAGGCGGTAATGTCGCCCATGCCGCTCTCCTCATTGGACCCGGAGAAAGCCAGGATCTTGCCCTGAATGGGAATATCGCATTCCTTCAGCATGGAAAGCACCGCCCAGGAGGCCATTACACCGGCCTTGTCGTCGGAGGTGCCGCGGCCTACCATAGTGCCTTCGATGATCTTGGGCTCAAAGGGCTGGGTATACATCCAGCCATCACCCACGGGAACCACATCGCAGTGGGCAAACAGCCCCACCGTCTTTTCGCCCTCACCGTAGCTGGCCAGGGCATAGCCCCGGTCCGGATAATGCCGGGTCTCAAAGCCCGCCTGCGCATAATATTCGTTGGCCTTGGCCACCGCACGGGCACACTCTGCGCCAAAGGGGGCATCCGGCGCCGCCTCTCCCCGGACAGAGGGGATGCGGATCAGATCCATCCATTTTTCAATGACGGTCTGACGGTTTTTCTCCAGCCATTTTTGGATCTTCTTGTCGTATTCTGCATTGATGATCATTCCATCTTCCTCCGCAGTCTATAAAGATGAAACAATTATAATATGGGCTTGCAGGATTTACAAGTAGTTTTTACAGATATCCCCGGATATCGATTGCCAATTTTTCTTCCAGGTTGATGAGCCGCTTGCAGATATCCTTGGAAAACTCCTCGGCGGCCTCGTACTGGTTGAGGTACCGGTTCAGGCTCTTGACACCCATATTGCACCCGTCTGTCATCAGGTCCGCAACGGTGGCATCGGAGCTGTCCACGGTGAGCTTCACACTGGTTTTCAGCCAGGACATTCCCTTAGCAATGGGATTGGGTGCCTTGCCGTCGTCGTCAAAGCGGTCCAGTTCCTCAGCGATCTCATGGTCCAGCTTCAGATGCTCCTCCCTGCACCGGTTCAAAAGCTCCCGAAGGGTGGGACTCTTTACAGAATCCAACACATCTTCAATGGATTTTGTGCCCATCTTCACTCCGGCATCACATTCTCTGAGCAGTTTGATGGTATCCTGTTCGATCATAAAAAATGCACATCCTTTCCTTTTTGGAAATAGGATGCGCAGTGCAAGGAAAAATTATAAATGATAAATTCCGATTTTCGTACAATGTTATTTCGGGATTCGATTTGCATTTTTCTGCTAGCAAAAACGAAAGGATCGACCAGTGTTTGCACTGTTCCACTCAAATGGGTTCGAGTCCCTCACTACCGCAAAGAAATAGCAGGATGAGGGATTCGATTTGCATTTTTGCCTCTGGCAAAAATCAAAGGATCGACCAGTGTTTGCACTGGTCGATGGAACAGTCCACCGGACTGTTCCATTTAGATGGGTTCGAATCCCCATCCTCTGCATAAGAAAAACCCGAACAGCAAATGCTGTTCGGGTTTTTCTGGCAGAGGATGAGGGATTCGAACCCCCGCAAACGGAGTCAGAGTCCGGTGTGCTACCGTTACACTAATCCTCTGTGTGTCAGGCACGGGTCTTATTATACGCAATTTACCAAAAATGTCAAGAATTATTTTTCATATTTGAAAAGTTTTTTTGCGTACTTTCAGCATACCCAAAGCAGAAAGGATTATTCACCTTTTTTCGCAGGAGAAGCGACGCACATATAACTGACAATCGGCAACCGTCAATTGTCAGTTATGAGAACAGATCGCCCCACCGGGTACACTGGGGCCAAATCTGTGGCGGGGTCTTGACCCCGCCCTACGAATACTTTCATACCAGCAATGCCGGATTTATCCTTTATCAGTCTCCCAGGGGAAGGGCTTGTTTTTCAGGACGGATCGTTTCAAATAGCGGAAGGTGGCCTTCTCCCCCTCATCTTTGAGCATAGTGAGAATATAGCGCAATTCCTTTTGAGTCTGAGGATGCATCAAAGGTTTTTCCAGGCTCTTTTCAAAATAGGCCAAGGCAGAGCCGTCGGTATAGTTCTTTCCCTGGTAGGTCATGCAGGCAGCCCGGCGGTCCATGACCATCTCCACCAGGAATTTCCGGGGCATGGGCAAAGACTCGTACCGCCCCGTCTTGGTATTCATATCCGTCCAGTATTCGTAATGGTGTCGGTTACGACCCTTATGGTGCATCCAGGCACTGCTGTAGCCCTTTTCATCCCGTTCTGCCGCATTGGGACTTCTGTTACCCTGAAAATACCGGGCTCCCACAAAGAGTTCCGTGGGAGAATACTTGGAGAGGTCGTGGACCAGGCCGCGCCAGTAAAGCCCTACTCGGAAGCAACCGCCCCGAACCAGCCAGCGGTGCCAGGTGATGGTCTTAAAATGTTTCCACAGCTTCACCGGGTTTCCTCCTTTTGATAGATCAATACCCCCGAGCCGGAACCCATGCAATTGCCCTCAGCCAGGTACTGCCGGAAGGCTCTGCGCAGAGAGGTGTCTCCCGGAAGCCGTTCCGGCCGTTTTTCCATAGTCCCGAAGACCCGCCAGGAATTGCCGCTGTCCGGAGTCAGTTTATGCGAATAGATATCAAACAGATCGTAGAATTTCCGCAGATTGGACCCCTCCGGATACAAATCGTAGTGCCCCGGATACAGCAGCCAGGAGCTGCAATGGACATACATGGGTCCCCGGATCCCAAAGAAATCATAGGCCCGTTCCAAAGAATCCTCCACGGCTTCCGGTGTCAGGGGACCTGCCATGGGAATATGGCAGCGCAGGATCACGTCTCCGGCCTTAAGGATATCTTTATAGTCGGTTTTCATCTCATGGGGCTCAAATTGAAGCCGCCCCAGCTGGAACCGGGTACAGTCGAAATAGCCGGGATACCAAAAGAACACAAAGTTTCCATGGATGCCGTGGACCTGGCGGCACTCCTCCAGCTTATACCGCAGATCCGATACGGTTTCTGTAAAGAGTTCTTCGCTGTATCCCTTTTCCCGGTACACCTGACGCAGTCTATCAAAGCACAGAATCAGCAGGATCAGATCCATGGTATAAGGATGCACCTTGGCTCTTTGGGCGATCCGGTTGCGGATGGCACCGGTCTCCTCTTTATTCCATACCAGCTCCCTGGCCTGATAAAGCAGCTGCATCAGTTCCCCGTCCTTCTGGATCCGGGCATAGACAGCCTGCAAGTATTCTGCACTCTCCCGGGGCAGCTGCGCCAGGGTCATGATCTGCGTAAAGGCCTCCATAGCAGGCTCCTCTCTTTGAAAACCGGTTTTCTGCATCCGTGATTTGGGCCGATGTGCCTCAATCGACCCCTACTTTTTTAGTATAGCACACCCTTCGGGAAAAGTCACCCCATAAAGTTGTGGTCAAAATACAAAAAATATGCTAGGATACATAAGGAATCTACTACTTCTCATCCGTATAATAGATGAACCCTTAAAGGAGGTATCCCAATGGACAACGGCGCAAGTAGCTACCGCCGTTTCCTGGACGGTGAGGAAGCCGCCTTCGACTGCATTATAAAGGAGCTGTTTACGGGACTCGTCTTTTTCATTGACCGCATTGTCCACGACATCCACACCGCAGAAGACATCGCCATTGATGCCTTTTCGGATCTGGTGGTACATAGACATCGGTACAATTTCAAGGTCAGCTTAAAAACCTATTTATATATGGTAGGCAGAAGCCGCGCCCTGGATCATCTGCGCCACCGGAAGGTTTTGGAAGAGGTCTCCCTTTCCGAAGCTCAGGCCGTGGCCGACGATACCGCCTCCATCGAGGCGCAGATCCTCACAGATGAGCGGAAACGCCAGCTTCATGCCGCCATTGCTCAATTGCCGGAGGAACTGCGCATTGCCGTCCACCTGGTATATTTTGAAGAAATGACCTATGAGGAAGCGGCAAAAGTTATGAAAAAGAATCGCAAACAGATCGACAATCTTTTATACCGTGCAAAGAAGGCCCTTCACACTATTCTTGGAAAGGATGGTGCGCAGTTATGAGAAACCTGAAAGAATGTAAAGCGGAAATTTTCCGCCGCAGTGAGATCCGCATCCGCAGACGCAGAAGAAGGCTCCTTGCCACTTGCGTTCCCTGTGTTTTCTGTGTGTCCCTGAGCGCAGTATTGCTTTGGCCCTCAGCGGGAAACCCAACGGATCTGCCCGTACCAGACGGTCTGACCATGGAGACCGCCATCCGTCAGGAAGATCCTATCGCCGAGATCCGGTTATCCGGTTCCCAGGTATCCCATCAGTTTACAGACCCCAATGAGATCCGTCAGATCCGGGAGCTGGTGCAAAGCCTTCCCCGGGAAGAGATCAACTATTCTATAGGTTCTGTGGAGGAGCCGGAAGTAGCTCCTGAGACCTATGCCGCCATTCTCGCCCCCACAGAAACCTACGCCCAGGACATTGACCGGCATTTCCCGGTCAGCGGTACCGGGGATTCCCTTTCCGATGATGATGAGAACCAGTCCACGGCATGCTATACCCTGACCTTTACCTACCGGGACGGCACAGAGGAGTCCTATACCCTCACGGAAAACCGGCTGACCAACAAGGCCACCGGGCAGGTCTGCCCTCTGTCTCCGGAGGAGGCTCAAACACTTCTCAAGCTTCTGAAGATTTCGGGCTGACCGGCTGCATCATTGTTATGAAAGAACCAACCCTTGTAGGGAACGCCCTCGGCGTTCCGACCGCGAAGCGGCAGTGCAGCATTAACAAAATCGGCGCATCGAGCCCCGATTTTGTTCCGGAACGCTGAGGGCAGCGTTCCCTACGGATGGCGCTTTCGTTCATAGCGGTATGTTTACACATAAGGAGGTACCCATGAAGCGACTGTTTCTGATTTTATTGGCCGTTTGTCTGCTGACCGGCTGTGCAAGCACACCCCAGGCAGAACAGACCATGCCCCCTACCCTGCCGACGGTAACCGCGGGCGAGAGCCACACGGAATTTCCCGGTGTAACACTGGAGCTTCTCGATGTGAACCGGGAGGGGGAAAAGAACACCCTTTCCGTCCTTTGGCGCAACGAAACTGACTTTGATGTGACCTACGGATCCTCCTATGAGATCCAGCGGTTGGAAGAAGATACCTGGGTCAGCTGTGCCATGCAGGAGGACATTGTATTTCACCTTTTAGCCTATTGCCTCATGTCCGGGCAAAGCAACACCGAGATCTACGATCTGACCGGGCTCTATGACATTAGCCAGCCGGGTACCTACCGCTTTGTCACCGACTGCTTTGTCTATAACGATCCGGAAGCCAGTACCAAATGTCAGCTGTTTGCCGAATTTGCCGTTGCGGATGCTCCCGTTTCTTTGGATTTCCGAGCCCAATACATCCGCACCGACTGGCACCCCACAGACGCCTCACCCATTCAGCTTGTGGATAACGCCCAGACCCTTGCCGACTGGCAGGCCGCCTGCCTTGCGGCACAGCCGGAACACAAAGCCGTACAGACAGCCTGCAGTGACTATACTTCCGACTTCTTTCAGGATCACTACCTGATCCTGGTGCTTTTGGAGGAGCCCAGCGGCTCTGTTACCCACAAAGTCCGGCAAGTTTCCCAAGCCTATGATCAGTCTGTACTGATCTCCATTGACCGGAACGTCCCTGAGTCAGGTACCGACGATATGGCACAGTGGTATGTGATCGTGGAGCTGAGCCGGGATGCTTTGGTAACGGATCCCGGCGATGTGTCCCTCTACCTGGACGGTAAGCTCACCTGGGACGGAACCCCCATTGTGACCCCAGCGGTCGAGAAGGTCTTCCACGCGCCCCCTAAGCTAACCCTGGTTACCCCCTCCGGGGAGACGACTCTGAAGGCTTCGGATTATGACTGGACTGTCCATCAGGAGGACGGGACCTCTGTCAATACCATTACCGACATTTCCAGCCGCCCACCGGAAGAGAAGCTTTTGGAGCCTATTCTCATTAACAGCAAATATAGCGAAAGCATCTATGCTATCACCCCCGGTGGTACTTACGAGCCCACCAACGCTCTGGGGTATCTGATCAAGACCCAGTGGGAGGCACAGCCCGACACGGTTACCTATACCTGCTGGCCCACGGATGTATGGACCGATCCCGAAACCCCTTCCAAAGAAGTGTATCTTCTGGAGGACAATGCCTTTTACGTCTGGGACGAATGCGGTATCTACGAGATCACCGCCACCTGGGATGCCCCGGGCTATCAGGGTACAGCCACCTATTACGTGTATTTCATAGTGGTTAGCAGCTGTCTTGTAGCGGAGGAATCCTCCAATGTCTGCAACGCCACGCGGGTGACCTTCCATTTGGAGGACGGGGACTACAGCTTCATGGGTGGCAATGCGGTGATTCTGACCGATCTGCTTCTGGGGCTTAACTACGATCCCATGAAGGTATGCCGCTGTATGCCGGAGTTTACTGTGGACACAGATTACAAAACCGGTTACGGCATCAACCTCCGGGAAAACTATGTGCGGTGCGATCAAGGGCAAGCTGAACTGACCCCGGAGCAGGCATATGCTATCCGGGAGTATATGCAATGGGCAAAGTCCCAGAGAGGCAACTTCTCCGGCACTGTAAGCAGCCGATAAGCCGGAAACGGGACGGCACATAGGCCGATTTTGACATCCCACATCCGCCCCTTCGGGGCACATTCTCCCCAGGGAGAATGCTACGAAAGGAGATTGGTTATGAAAAAGAAAATCTGGATTTCCGCAATCGTCCTTCTTGTCCTTTTGGCGATTTTGTTTATCCCCATTCCCTCCGGTGTCTACAAAGACGGCGGCACCCGGGAGTATTCCGCCCTGACCTACAAGATCGTAAACTGGAACCGGCTCACCGAAAACGGCATTTACACGGAAACCAAAACCTACTGGTTCCCGGATAATTTCAAATCCATCGACGAGCTGTGGGAGGAAGAGGCGCAAACCATGGTGCATTCCTTTTCCGCCACCGTCGTAGAGCTCAGCGACGACTATGTGGTGGTGCAGCCCCTGTCCGACCAGGCAGAGGCCGCCAGCAGTGACCGGATCAGCTTCAGCATCCGGGGCTTTGCGCAGATCGGCGCCCAGGTAAACGCCCTGGTGCAGGTATCCTACACCGGCTATATCCGGGAGACCTATCCGGCACAGATCGATGCGGTTTCCTGGTCCCTGATCTCCATGGAACGGCAGAATTATACCGGGCAATGGCTGGACCCGGAGAATATCACCACTCTCAGCGGCAACTTTTCCAATGACCTGGTGATCACCGAGATCTATGCGGACTGCTTTATCGCCACCCCCATGATCCCCCTGCCCTTTTCCGAGGTAAAGATCAACGGTGAGATCTCGGAAAAATGGTGTGTGGGCGATCAGGTTTTGGTGGAATACGAGAATTACCGCACCTCCGGCAACCGAATGGAGGCGGATCTGCTTTCCATTGAGACCAGCACCTTCCAAATCGATCCCGAGGCCTGCTACAAGCCGGTGATCTATCTCTATCCGGAAGAAACCACCCAGGTATCCGTAGCTTTAGAGTTGAATGGCGAACTTACCTGCACCTATCCTGCCTACAATACCGGCTGGGAAGTCACCGCCGCCCCGGACGGCACCCTGACAGATAGGAGTGGGCAGACCTATCATTATCTGTACTGGGAAGGCAATGTCCATACCCAATGGGATCTGTCCCAGGGCTTCTGCGTAAAGGGTGAGGACACCGCTGTATTTTTGGAGGATGCCCTGGCAAAGCTGGGCCTGACCCGTCGGGAGGCCAACGAGTTTATCGTGTACTGGCTGCCCCTTATGGAGCAGAACCCTTATAACCTCATTTCCTTTCAGGCACAAGCCTACACCGATGTGGCAAAGCTGAACATCTCCCCTGCTCCGGATACGTTGATCCGGGTGTTTATGGTCTGGCGGGCATCAGAAGATTATGTAAACCTGGAGCCTCAAGAGTTCTCCACCCCGGAAAGAAGAGGGTTTACCGCGGTAGAATGGGGCGGCACGGGCTTTTAAGATATTGGAGATAACTCTTAAGATATTGGAGATAATAAGATATTAAGATATTGAAGATATCAGTAGAAGCCGGTGCCCCGACGGCCCGTTCCGCAAAGCCTTCCCCTGGCAGAAGATGGTAACATACCAAAACAAGAAACAACGCTGTCATCCCGAGCGAAACAAAGTTGAGTCGAGGGATCTTCGCATTTCGTTGACCGCTATGGTCAATTCCGTGCGTAGATCCCTCGACTCGTTTCACTCCCTAGGCTGAGTCATATAATCCGAACCCGCCTAAGCGGGCCTCTGATCGCCCCAGCCTTCCTTTTATTCATTGATGGGCGTCAGCCCATCTGCTTCCTAAAAGCAAGTCTGGAACGGTCATCCATACCG
>SVLB01000053.1 GCA_015068135.1 Oscillospiraceae bacterium
GGGAGAACTCGGTCATGGGCATCAGCAGAGCGTTGCCGCCGCCGGCAGCAGTACCCTTAACGTTCATGGTGGGGCCGCCGGAGGGCTGACGCAGAGCGCCGCCGGCGTTCTTGCCGATGTAGCCCAGACCCTCGATCAGGCCCAGGGAAACGGTGGACTTACCCTCGCCGAAGGGGGTGGGGGTAACAGCGGTAACCTCGATGAACTTGCCGTCGGGCTTGTCCTTCAGACGGTTCATGACCTTGATGAAGTCGATCTTGGGGGTCTTGCCGTAGGGGATGATCTCCTCGGGCAGCAGGCCCAGCTTCTCACGGAAGTACTCGACGGAAGGCAGAGTCTTCTCTGCTTCCTCAGCGATCTGCCAGTCAGCGTACTGAGTGGGGTCCAGACGGACAGTGCCGTTGGCGTCTACGTACTTGCCATCAACAAATTCGAATGCCATAGTTTGTTTCCTCCTTAAAATTTACACATACCTTAATATTTTGAATGCGCTCGCCTTTGGGCTTACGCAAGATCAACAGGTTTCGATGGTAGCGGCATCCCGTACCAGGCTCAGGGCCTTGGTGGTCAGCACACTGCGGCGGATGGCGGCGTTAAATTCCTCATCCATATAGGGCTGCAGCTGCTCCCGGCTCATGCGGTTCTGACGGCAGACCAGCTCAATGGCCTTCTCCGTCTCCTCCTGGGTGGGCTCCAGTTTCTCCAGCTCCACGATCTTCTCAATGGCTGCCTTGATCCGGGCATTCTTCTCAGCGGCGGGCTTTGCCTGCTCCCGCAGCTCTGCCTCGGTGGTGTTCATGAACTGGCAGTACATTTCCAAATTCAAACCCTTTTGGGCAAGCTGTGCGCTCAAAGTCTGCATCTGCTCTTCAATGGCCTCGTTGAGCTCTGCCTCGGTGCAGGTGTACTCCAGGGTCTCGGCGGCCTGACGGATCAGGCTGTCCTGCAGCTCCATCTCCGCAGTATCGTCTGCGTAGGCCTGCATGCTCTTGCCCATCAGCTCCCGCATGTCCCGGAAGGTGGGGCACTGGCCAACCTCCTGAGCGAACACATCGTCCAGCTCATAGGGGGTATTCACCCGGATCTCATGAATGGTGCAGATAAACTCCGCATCCTTGCCCGCCAGGTCAGAAGCATGGTACTCCTTGGGGAAGGTGACCTTAACGGTGATCTCCTCGCCGGGGACCTTGTCCACCAGCTGCTCTTCAAAGCCGGGGATGAACTGTCCGCTGCCCAGGGTCAGGGTCTGATAATCGGCACTGCCACCGGGGAACTGCTCTCCGTTGCAAAAGCCCTTGTAGTCTAAAACCACCTCGTCTCCCAACTGGGTGGGACGGTCGGTCACATGGGCCACACGGGGGTTCTGCTGGCGCAGGCGCTCGATCTGACGGTCGATCTCCTCGTCGGTGACCGTGTGGTGCTCCAGTTTGCCGGTCAAACCGCGGTACTTAAATTCCATATTTTTCTCCTATCTGTGTAATATACTCCACAGAGTATTTTAGCACAGTTTTCCGTCAAACGCAATGGCTGTTTGCGAGTTTTTCAAAAACCTTGACGATTATACAAATTTTTCTTGCAAAAACCAATATAGTTATGATATTTTATTTATAGTTTCTATCTATAGATCGAGGTGGCTTATGAATTACAACTATCTGCGATATTTTTCTGTGCTGGCACAGGTGGAGCATTACACCCTGGCCGCCGCCCGGTTGGGGATCTCCCAGCCCTCTTTGAGCAGTGCCATCAACCACTTGGAAACAGAGCTTGGGGGCATCAAGCTTTTTGAAAAGGTAGGCCGAAACATCCGGCTCACAGAAGAAGGCCGGTATTTTCAGGAGAAGGTGGATTCTGCCCTGAAGGAACTGAACACTGCCTCCATGACCCTCCGGGAAAGCAAGGTCAGCGCCCCGGTGGTGATCCGTATGGGTGTGGTCTCCGGCACGCTCCGCGGTACTGTGGCCCGGGAGATCGCCACCTACATCTCTCAAAACGAACGGATCCGCTTTCAGCTGACCGAAAGCTCCGCCGAGGATCTGATGGACCTGGTCCGTCGGGAAAAGCTGGATATGGCCATTGTGGACACCACAGACCGGGACAGGACCCTCCATTTCCGCAAGCTGGGACAGCGAAACTTCTCCGTAGCCTTGCCCGTGGGGCATCCTCTGTCCACCGCCTCCGAGATTGCACCGCAGGCCCTGGCGAAGGAGCCCCAGGTGGTCTTCAACTACGACTTAGAGAGCAGCTTCGGTCAGTGGGCCAGCGGCATCTCTCCGGAGGAGCAGGTGGTTTGCACCGTTAATACCGCCCAGGCCGCTTTGGATCTGGTGGCCGCCAAGGTCGGCATCTGCGTGCTGTCCAACGACTGTATCTCCCCCCGCCCGGAGGTTTGCTATGTACCGGTGAGCAATTGGCACCAGGCACTATACATGTGCATCCTTTATGATAAATGGTTAGAGCCTCCCGTTTGGGGCTTCGTGGAGCTTTTGGTCAAAACCATCCGTAAGCTGGAAAAATAATGCCTCCCCTGCAGGGGAGGCAAAGCGGAATATTAGAATTTACGCAATTCTATACAGCCGTTTGGCATTTTCCGTGGTGATCTGTGCCACTTCCTCCACAGAAATCCCCCGGATCTGCGCCAGGGCCTCTGCCATGCGGTAAAGATAGCCCGGATCATTGCGCTTGCCCCGGAAGGGCGTGGGCGCCATATAGGGGCAGTCGGTTTCCAAAACGATCCTCTCCAGGGGCAGCTGGGCGGCAACCT
Organism: Oscillospiraceae bacterium; assembly: GCA_015068135.1. Taxonomy (GTDB): domain Bacteria; phylum Bacillota; class Clostridia; order Oscillospirales; family Oscillospiraceae; genus Faecousia. Next base: position 2,762 of record SVLB01000053.1, read on the forward strand.
CCACAGCCTTTCGGGCATTTTTGAAGGTCAGCACCCCGGTAAAGCCGATATACCAGCCCCGATCCACCAAAACCTTTGCCATCTCCCAGGAGCCGGAGTAGCAGTGGAACACGCCGGTGACCTCCGGATAGGCCCGGATCATATCCATACCATCGCTGTGGGCTTCCCGTTCATGGACAATAGCGGGTAAGCCCACCTCTTTCGCCAGCTCCAGCTGCATGGCAAAGGCCTTGCACTGAAGCTGTCTGGGAATATCTTCATAATGGTAGTCAATGCCGATCTCTCCGATGGCCTTGACCTTCGGATGCAGTTTACATAACTTTCTATACTCCGCAATAACATCCTCGTTGACCTCGTCTGCCGCATCCGGGTGGGAGCCCACAGCGGCATAGACAAAGGGATATTTCTCCGCCAAAGCAATGGCATTGCGGGAGGATTCCAAGCTACAGCCCGGATTCATCACAAAGGCAACACCCTTTTGGGCCAGCCCCTGCAAGACTGCCTCCCGATCTTCCGAAAACGCCCGGTCATCCATATGGGCATGGGTATCAAACAGCATCATACGCCCTCCTGCTTCGTTTTTCATCAGTATACCCTATCCGTCGGCTCCTGTCAACGCAGGCATCCGGCAGCATGAAAGCGTTTTTTTGCGCGTCATTGTTATGCGCGTAGTTTTTGAAGGCAATTTTTCCGTTTTCCCTCATAGTCTTTAGAGAATAAGGAGGAATCTGCCATGGAACAATTGCAAATGCCCCATAAGCTGACCCTGAATGACAGAAGCAGTCTGAACGTGACCGGCGTGACTGAGGTAATCAGTTTTGATGAAAGCGCCGTGATCCTGCGCACCGAGCAAGGCACCTTGGCGGTACATGGAGAACGGCTGCACCTGAAGACCCTCTCTTTGGACGGTGGTCAGATGGCGGTGGACGGTCATGTTACCGCCCTTTTGTATGAAGAGCCCCGTCCTGCCGGGGGCCTGCTTCGCAGGCTGTTTGGATGACGCCCCCTGCACTGGCGGCCCTGCGGTTTGGGTGGGCCATCGCCCTCGGAGCAATACTGGCTGTTTGGTACGGGTTTCTGCGGCCGATCCGTCCCCGGGCAATTGCAGATCTTTTATTTTTCCCGGCTGTCCTATACGCCTGGTGTATTCTCAGCTTCCAAATTTGCCGGGGAGATATCCGCATGGGCATCACCTTGGGGCTGGCTGTTGGATTTTTCCTGTGGGACCGGACCCTGGGATTCTTCCTGAACAGGGTCTTTCGGGGCTTTTGGGGGATGATTTTCGGGGCATGGCGGTGTCTTCGGGGCATTTTTATAAGAATTTTGAAAAAAATATGGTATTTTCGTAAATTTTTTCTTGCATCCAGAAAAAAATCGGGTACAATATAGTCGGGTATTTTTTTAGGTTCGGAGGTGCGTCAAATGGCAGGTATTACGTTTCGTCGTTTTCGCCTGATCTACAGACGCAGCTCCACCCTGCTCAAATGCGTTGTGCTGGGTACCATTCTCGTTTGCATTGTTACCCTGGTCACCATCGCCGTCAAGACTTCCCAGAAAAATCAGGAAGCAGAGGCGCTTGCCGAGAAGGCCGCCCTTTTGGAGCAGGAAAACCGAACGATCGAAGAGCAGATCGCCCTTTTTGGCACTGTGGAAAGTACGATCCGCATTGCCATGGAGGAACTCGGACTGATTCTTCCGGACAGCATCATCTTTGAACCGGTGGTCCCCACCGATCCTGAATAAAATGGAGGAAACAAACAATTTATGGAGTTAACCGTAGGAGCCGTATTAGAGGGCAAAGTCAAATCCATCACCAATTTCGGCGCATTCATCACCCTGCCTGAGAACAAGACCGGTCTGGTACATATCTCAGAGGTGGCCAACACCTATGTCAGTGACATCCGGCAGCATCTGGCCGAGGGTCAGGATGTGAAGGTCATGGTCATCGGTGTAGATGGCACCAAGATCAATCTGTCCATGAAGCGCCTGGAGCCCAAGCCCCAGCGTGAGCCCGGCCGTCCCTTCAATCGGGAAAACGGCCAGCAGGCACAAACCCGTCCCCCCAGGCCTGCCGCTTCCGCCCCCACCCCGCCTCCCGCACCCAAAACGGCAGATCAGCTGTTTGAGGAAAAGCTCAAAGCCTTTATGTCCGAGTCCGACAGCAAGATCTCCTCTTTGCGGCAGTACTCCGATCACCGCACCAAGAGCAGAAGAAGATAACCGGTCGGGGCTGTTGCAAAACAGCCCCGTTTTTTAAAATTATATAAGGGGGGTGGTCCCAATGCTGTTTGGCAGCGCGCCCATCCGCACCGGCGGTCATCCGGACGGGCGAGCGCTTTTGTCCCGGCTGTATGCCGACCATATCGGCGGCGCGGAGCCGGAAATCGCCCTGACAGACCGGGGAAAGCCCTATTACCGCCAAAGCCCGGTACACTTTTCCATCTCTCACACCCGGCACCATGTATTCTGTGTTCTCAGTGACCGTCCGGTGGGCATTGATGCAGAAGAAATCGATCGGGATATCGACCTGCGCCTGGCAGAAAAGATCCTCTCTGCCAACGAGCTTGCCCAGTTTCAGACTGCCCCGGATCCCCGACGGGCTTTACTGACCTTTTGGGTGCTGAAGGAAGCCCTTGCAAAGGCAACCGGAGAGGGTCTGCGGGGCTATCCCAATCACACGGATTTTTCCCTGGACGACCCCAGGGTGACTGAAAAGGATCACTGCCTTGTGGCTGTGATCCAGCTATGATCCATTGAGGAGAAAATGTTATGTCAACCATTCTGATCACCGGCGGATCCCGGGGCATCGGTGCCGCCGCCGTGGAGCTTTTTGCCCAAAAGGGACATCGGGTGGTATTTCTGTATGAGAAAAACCACGAGGCCGCCCGGGCGGTAAGTGAAAAAACAGGCGCCTTGGGAATCTGCTGTGACGTGGCAGACGGAGAGGCCGTCCGCAATGCCTTCGCCCAAATCGGACCGGTGGATGTACTGATCTGCAACGCCGGCACTGTCCATTACGGACTGATGAGCCAAATGAGTGAAGAAAGCTGGGACCGGATCTTTGCCGTAAACGTAAAGGGTATTTACCACTGTGTCAACGCCGCCATGGCCGGATTTTTGCAAAAGCATGCAGGCTGTATCATCACTGTCAGCTCCATGTGGGGTCAGGTAGGTGCCTCCTGCGAAGCCGCCTACTCTGCCACCAAGGGAGCGGTGATCTCCCTGACCAAGGCATTGGCCCAGGAATTGGGGCCCAGCGGCATCCGGGTCAATTGTGTTGCCCCCGGTGTGATCCCCACAGATATGTGCGCCAATGTAGACCCGGAAATTCTGGAACAAATGGCCCAGGATGCCCCCCTGGGGCGCAACGGCACCCCAAGGGATGTTGCCGAGGCCATGGAATATTTTGTAAACGCAAGCTATGTCACCGGCCAGGTTTTGGGGGTGAATGGCGGTTATGTACTATAGGAGGAAAAATTATGAAAATCGCAATCGGCTGTGATCACGGCGCATTGGAACTGAAAAATATAATGGTCGCCCATTTGGAAAAGCAGGGCCATACGGTGAAGGATTTCGGCACTTACACTTTGGATAGCTGTGACTACCCGGATTTTGCCGGGGCCGCCGCCAAGGCCGTCGCTGCCGGAGAATATGACCGGGGCATCGTCCTTTGCACCACAGGCATCGGTGTTTCCATCACCGCAAACAAGGTCAAGGGCATTCGCTGTGCCCTCCTCAGCGACGTGATGTCCGCCCGGATGACCAGAGAGCATAACGACACCAACATGATGGCCATTGGCGCCGGTGTGGTAGGTCAGATGCTGGCCCTGGAGATCGCCGACACCTGGCTGGGCACGGAATTTTCCCATGCCGACCGCCACCAGCGCCGGATCGATAAGGTCATGGCACTGGAAAATGATAAATGATAAATGATAAATTATCAATTATAAAGTATCCATAGAGTGGGGGCTTTCCGTGTATAAAAATGCCGGAATCAACGTAAAATGCGTTGATTCCGGCATTTTTTATTTGTAATTTGTAATTTGTAACTACTAATTATTTCTGTCTGTATTCCGTAAGGAACTGTCCCAGCTTTTCCGTGGCCTCGGAGAGGACCTCGACCCGGGGCAGGTACACCAGACGGAAATGGTCGGGCTCTTTCCAGTTGAAGCCGCTGCCCGGCACGATCAGCACCCGCTTTTCCCGGAGGAAATCCAGGGCAAACTGCTGGTCGTTGAGGATATTGAACTTCTTGGTATCCACTTTGGGGAAGATGTAAAATGCCGCCTTGGGCTTGACCGCACTCAGACCGGGAATATCGTTGATGGCCTTGTAGATAAACTCCCGCTGCTCATAGATCCGGCCGCCGGGAACAATGTACTCGTTGACGCTCTGATAGCCGCCCAGGGCTGTCTGAATGATGGACTGTCCGGGAACATTGGAGCAAAGGCGCATATTGGAAAGCATATTGATGCCCTCCATATAGTCCTTTGCCAGGTCCTTATTGCCGGAAAGGATCATCCAGCCCACCCGGTAGCCGCAGACCATGTGGGACTTACTCAGTCCGCTGAAGGTCACGCAGAACAGATCCGGCGCCAGGGAGGCAGTGGAAATATGCTCCTCACCGTCCATGACCAGGCGGTCATAGATCTCATCGGAGAAAATGATCAGCTCGTGACGGCGGGCGATCTCCACCAGCCGTTCCAGTAACTCCCGGGAATACAGCGCACCCGTGGGGTTATTGGGGTTAATGACCACAATGGCCTTGGTCTTGGGGGTCACCTTGCTCTCAATATCCTCCAAATCCGGGTACCAGTCGGAGGACTCGTCGCAGATGTAATGGACCGCAGTACCACCTGCCAAATTGGTGCAGGCCGTCCACAGTGGGTAATCGGGGCTGGGGATCAGCACCTCATCACCGGGATTCAGCAGGGCGTTCAGTGACAGCTGGATCAGCTCGCTGGCACCGTTGCCGGTGTAGACATCCTTCATGGTGACATTGGGAATATTCTTGATCTGGGCATACTGCATCACCGCCTTCCGGGCGGCAAAAATGCCCCGGGAGTCGGAATAGCCCTGGCAATCCACCACATTGTGCCGGATATCCTGGATCACTTCCTCCGGCGCGGTAAAGCCGAAGGGGGCAGGATTGCCAATATTCAGCTTCAGCACCTTCATGCCCATTTCTTCCATGCGGTTGGCCTCGTCAACCACGGGGCCGCGCACGTCGTACAGCACATGGTCCAGCTTGCTGGATTTTCCAAAGGTTCTCATAGGATCATCTCCAAAAAAATCAGAACTCGCACTTCTTCTCGATATAGGCCTTCAGCTCGCTGATGGGAACACGCACCTGCTCCATAGTGTCACGGTCACGGACGGTAACACAGTTGTCGGCCTCGGTGGTCTCGTCGCCCACAGTCTGGAAGTCCACAGTAATGCAAAGGGGCGTACCGATCTCGTCCTCACGGCGGTAACGCTTACCGATGGAGCCGGCATCGTCAAAGTCCACCATGAAGTACTTCTTCAGCTCTCTGTAGATCTCCTCGGCCTTGGGGCTGAGCTTCTTGGAAAGGGGCAGTACCGCGGCCTTGAAGGGTGCCAGGGCAGGATGCAGACGCAGAACCGTCCGGACATCCTCATTGCCCTTCTTGTCAACACCCACGACCTCCTCGTCGTAAGCCTCACACAGGAAGGCCAGGGCCACACGGTCACAGCCCAGAGAGGGCTCGATCACGTAGGGAATGTAATGCTCGTTGCGCTCCTGATCGTAGTACTCCAGGCTCTTGCCGGAGGCCTCCTGATGGCGGCCCAGGTCATAGTCGGTACGGTCGGCAATGCCCCACAGCTCGCCCCAGCCGGAGCCGAAGGGGAACTGATACTCGATATCGGTGGTAGCACGGGAATAGAAGGCCAGCTCTGCAGGCTCATGGTCACGCAGGCGCAGGCTCTCCTCCTTGATACCCAGGCTCACCAGCCAGTTCTTGCAGAAATCCTTCCAGTAGGCAAACCACTCCAGGTCGGTACCGGGCTGGCAGAAGAACTCGCACTCCATCTGCTCGAACTCACGGGTACGGAAGGTGAAGTTACCGGGGGTGATCTCGTTACGGAAGGCCTTACCTACCTGGCAGACACCGAAGGGCAGCTTCTTACGGGTGGTACGCTGAATATTGGCAAAGTTCACGAAAATGCCCTGGGCAGTTTCGGGACGGAGATAGCAAACAGAGGAGGAATCCTCGGTAACGCCGATCTTGGTCTGGAACATCAGGTTGAAGTTCCGGATGGAAGTGAAGTGATGCTTGCCGCAGTTGGGGCAGACCACATCCTCATGCTCGGCAATGAAATCGTTCATTTCCGCAGGCTTCATGGCATCCACATTCACGCTCTTGCCGGACTCGGCAGCCTCGATGAGCTTATCGGCACGGTGACGGGCACCGCAGCCCTTGCAGTCCACCAGAGGATCGGAGAAGGAACCCACGTGACCGGTGGTGACCCAGGTGGTGGGGTTCATCAGAATGGCGGCATCCAGGCCCACATTGTAGTCGGACTCCTGAACGAACTTCTTCAGCCATGCCTTCTTCACATTGTTCTTGAACTCCACGCCCAGAGGACCGTAGTCCCAGGAGTTGGCAAGACCGCCATAGATCTCAGAACCGGCATAAACGTAGCCACGGTTCTTGCAGAGGTTCACGATCATATCCAGTGTTTTTTCGCTGTTTTTCATATATACTTCCTCCAAACTTTGGAATATATTCTTTAGCATACCATTATAGTCGCTTTGCGGCAGTAAATCAAGTGTTTTGTCTTGCTTTTCGGAAAAAATGCGCAGGGCGGGGTCATGACCCCGCCCTACGAACTGCGTATCTTCTGTTCTATCCCTCCAGGTCTTCAGCCATCAGCGCATACACCTCATGGGCCAGGTCCACTGTGGACAGCTCCCGGACATGTTCCGCAGGCAGTACCTTCAAAAGGTGAAAATCCACCTGAGTGGAACGGAATCTCAGGGCGTTTTTCAAAATCTGCTTGGTGCCCCGGAGGGTGCAGACCACCACCGGCACATTGGCTTTTTGAGCGATTTTGAAAACACCGGGCTTCAGGGGCTGTAAATTGCCGTCCAGGCTCACATAGCCCTCGGGAAACACCGCAATGCTGGCTTTGTCCTTTTGGATCATGTCAATACAGCGCAGTATGGTCTTCAGGGCCTGGCGGTCATTCTCCCGGTTGATCAGCTGGCACTGGAGCTTGTGCATCAGCGGTCCCACAAGAAACATTTTGCTATTTTCCTGTTTGGAAATGAAGGCAAGCTGGCTTTTGCGGAACTTGGAAAGGATCACCGCCGGATCCAGATCGTGGATATGATTACACACCAGCAGAAACCGCCCATCCTTGGGGATCTGCTTCATGCCCTCTGCCCGGATCCGAACGCCTAAAAGGGGAATACCGGTGGCAATGATCTGATCTGCCAAAAACCGATAAAACTTACTGTCCTTCTCCTGGGGCTTGTTTTGGTCCACCGCCTTGGCAGCGATCCACACCACCAAAAACAGCAGAAGCAATTCTCCCAAAAATACCCCAAAAAAGGTCAGGACCGTGACCCAAAGCCAGCTGATCCCCAAAAAGCCCACATTCAGGCAGGCCATCAAGGCCGCCCCCATGGCAATCACCGTTATGATGCCCAGCACCATACTGCCGTCCCCCTTATCTCTCTGATGGAACCATTATAGTCCCCAAAAGGTGGGAAAACAAGCCCAATTTTTGTAAAAACCTCCAAATCCTCAGGAAACAAGACCGTATTTTACCTTGATGCGGTCCAGCTTTTCCAGCATAGGCTCGGCAGCGATGAGAATGAAGATCACCGTTGCGGCTGCGTGGATCAGATCCATGGGAAGGCCGGATACATAGTAGGCCTTCAGCATTTCCCAGTTGATTGTTTGGGAATTGTACATCAGTGCAGCGGCGGGATTCATAATGCCGCCGTAGATGATAACAGCGGCAAACGCGCCGAAGGTAGCCAAACTGCCACGGCTGCGGCGAAGAAGGCCCTTGCGGAACAGAACGCCTGCCAGGAAGCCGATAATGCCCATGCTGAACATCTGCCAGGGCATCCAGGGTCCTTGAGAGAACAGGATGTTGGACACCAGCATGGTTACAGCACCCACCAGAAAGCCGGTCTCGCCGCCAAAGGCGACTCCGGAGATAATGACCAGTGCCAGCACCGGCTTGAACTGGGGCAGCATAAAGAAGGCAGACCGGCCTGCAATACCGATAGCGCACAGAACGGCGATGGTTACCAGTTCTCTTGCCTTGGGTTTGCGGCTTTCAAACACCAGGAAGAAAGGCACCATACATTCAATCAGCACCAGCATAGCGGTTACGTTATAATGCTGATTGCCCAGATACGTCACACCGGCAAAGATGGTGAGCGGAATACACAGCACAATCAGCACAGCGGCAACAATCGTGCGCTTGCCGAGTTTTCTCTGCTGGGCAGGAATTTGAAGCATAGCAGATGGAGCGCTTCTGCGACCAATGGATGCGATAAATACTCCCAAAGCAGCAATGAGTACCAGATACAGCGAAAGCTGCTGTTCTCCGGTGGTGCTGATACCTTCCTTACCAATGAGTGCAGACAGATCTGTGATACTGGTGGCATAGAAGAACACCAGCATCGCAATCGCCAGGGATACACCGGCAAGGAGTTTTCTCCATAGGGGCAGCGGCTTGGGCTTGAAATTTACCGCTGTTTCCTTGGGTTCGGGTAAAACGGTTGTTTCAGGAATTTCCGGCTCGGCGGGAATTTCTCCACCGCAGCAACCGATAATATCAGCAACCGTCACCGCTTGGGGAATCAAGTGCCGTGCCATACGGTTGGCTGGGGTAGTATAGAAACTGTTGCCGGAGAAGAATTCCCGGGGCGTTCCCTCTGCCACAAGGCTTCCGTCAAAAAACAAGCCGCATTTGTGGGCATATTCCGCGCAAAAAGGCACATCATGGCTGACCATCAGGATCGTCACCCCCTGGGCAACCAATCTGCGGAGGATCAATGCAAAGGTCACCTTGAACTCGGCATCAAATCCCTTGGTGGGCTCGTCCAGCAAGAGGATATCCGGTGCAGTTAGAAGTACCTTTGCCAAGGCAGTGCGCTGTTGCTCACCGCCGGAAATGTCGTAGGGATGCCGGTCTAAAAACTCCCGCAATCCGCAAAGCTCTGTGATCCGGGCAACCTCTGCATCTTGCTTTTCCTTGGGAGTTTTCTCGCCCCGGAACACTTCGTACAAGTCCTCCCGGACAGTGCGCTTTACAAACAGCGTTTGGGGATTCTGCGGCAAATGTCCCAGTTTGCCTTGCAGACGCACATCGCCACGATAGGCAGACCGCAGACCGGAGATTACTTTGAGTGTGGTGGATTTACCGGCGCCGTTGCCGCCCAGGATCGCATAGAATTCACCCTTACGCAGCTTCAAGGAGAAGCCTTTCACAACATCCGGGCTATCTTTTTCGTAGCGGAACCACAAATCATCACATTCTAAAGTCACATCTTCTGTATACACCGGGGGTTCTTTTTCTGCCAAGGGCAAGAGCGCCTGTTCCTCTACTCGCTGAGAAAGGAAATTACTGCCGTCACGGACGGTCATAGGACAGCTAAGTTTCGTTTCTACTGCTGCCCAAACCCGCATGGCGGTGGGCATAGCCAGAAACATGCCGCTGCCCTTGTCCTTGAGTTGCAAGCCTACATGTTCCGGCTTATCATCACAGATAATAGTGCCCTCATCCATGACGATAACGCGGGTAGCAAATGGGAATGCTTCCTCCAAACGATGCTCCGTAAGGATAATGGTGGTGCCCAGTTCCCGGTTGATTTTGCCAAGCAGTGCCAAAAAATACGCGGCGGCAATGGGATCAAGCTGTGCGGTTGGTTCGTCTAACACCAGTACACCCGGCTGCATTGCCATGACGGAAGCAAGGCTCAAAAGCTGCTTCTGACCGCCGGACAGTTCTGTGACATTCTTGTAAAACCAATTCTCAATGCCAAAGAAGGCGGCGATCTCAGCCACACGGCGGCGAATGGTGGGGGTATCGTAGCCCAAGCTCTCCAAACCGAAGGCTAATTCATGCCACACCTTATCGGTGACCACCTGGTTTTCCGGGGATTGCAGTACATAACCAATCTGCTGTGCCTGCTCCCTCTGGCTCATTTCAGCCAGCAACACGCCTTGATAGCGAATCTCACCGGAGAACAGGCCGTGGGGAGTCAGACAAGATTTCAAATGCC
>SVLB01000054.1 GCA_015068135.1 Oscillospiraceae bacterium
AAGGATCAATAAATGTCATTTTTAATGCTCAGCACTGTTTTTTGCAAATACAGAGGGCGGGCAGCCCATATACTTTTTGAACTGGCGGCTAAAGAAATACACATCCCGAAAGCCGCACTGCTCCGATGCCTGTGACACTGTGTACTGACCTGTGCGCAGAAGGTCACAGGCATAGTTCATTTTCAGCTGGATGATGTACTGCTTGGGAGAAAGACCGAAGCGGCGGACAAACAGTTTTTTCATATAGGAATAGCTGATACCGGAAAGTGCCGCTAAGGCATCCATATCCGGCAGCTGACCCAGAAAATTCTTCTGAATGCAGGACACGGAAGGATCAATGCTGTGAAGCCCTCCAGACATCCGCTGCTCCTGCATTTCCATTTGGGAAAGGATCTCATACAAAAGGGACATACACCGGAAGGTATACCCCGTTTCCTTGCTGACCCACAGGGCAAAAAGCTTCTTGAAAAGCAATCCCATACGGCTGACCTCGTGGGTAGGGAGCACAAAGGCTTCCTGAGATATGGGTCTGTCTGTGCAAAAGAAAACATCGATACAGTCGCCCGATTCTCTTCGCAGCACCTCATAACGGGAGACGCTTCCCTGGGGCAGGAAACGGACGGTATTGGGGGCGGTTTGCAGCTGCTGACGGTTAAAATATACCGTGGCCTCCCCGGAATAATGAAAGATCAGCTCGTTGTAATAAAGCTCCTTCCGAAATACTGTGCGTTTTTCTGTATATTTTTCCGGACCAACATAGATAACACTTTTGATCTTCGTGATCACAAAATTCCGTTCCATATTTGTCCCCTCCTTTGATTGGATCATATCACAATCCTTTCTTAATTTCAATTATTTAGTGCCAATTTGTGCAAATAAAACAGTTGGTGTATTCTCATTCCTGTTCACAGGCGCTATGATAACCGCAGAAAGGGAGTGTTTTTTATGGAACAACGGGTAACTTCGCTTGCCGCTCTGCAAAGAAAGCAGGATCTTTATGAGACCCCTGTGACGGAAATCGAATACGATCCTCTGGATCTTGCACTGCCCGAGGCAGAATTAAACGGAAAACGGATCATGGAATACACCCTGGCGCAGCCTGTGTATATTACGGAGGAAAACCGTTTTACGGGAATGCTCCGTTTTAACGCACCTCCTGTGCCCGGTGATGTATTTTCACGGCGGGGGCACAAGTGGTTTGCAGAGGCGCGAAAGCACTTTTATTCCCCCAACTACCGGGAAAACTTAGTCATCTTTGAATGGCAGCACGCCGCGCCCAACTACACCTATATCATTGAAAACGGCATTGAAGGCAGCCTGAAAAGGATCGCCCTGTCCAGAGAAAGGCACAAGGGCACTCCGGAAAAGCTGTCCTTTCTGAATGGTGTGGAGGCCGTTTGCCACGGTATTATTGCCTGGAGCGAAAAGTGTGCCGGGATACACGAGGCAGCCGCCGCAAAATGCACAGACCCCAAGCGCCGGGCGGAGCTGGAGCTGCTTGCAGCCGTCTGTCGGAAAGTACCCCGTAAGCCTGCCGAAAGCTTTTATGAGGCGCTTCAATGTCTGATCCTCTGCTTCCAGTTTCTGCCGGACAGTGTGGGCACCATTGACAGAACGCTCTATCCTTTGTACAAAAAGGATATTGACAGCGGCAGAATCACCCGGGAGGAAGCAAAGAATCTTATTGGCGAGATCTTTATCCACCTTGCCAATCACGCTCCGGTGGGTACTGTAAATGCAGACAGAACCGCCGAGTGCCACTTTGCCATTGGCGGCTACACAGAAGACGGTGAAGACGGCTTTAATGACCTCTCCCGGCTGATGGTGGAAGCGCTGATGGAGCTGGACATCCGCAGACCCGCCATATCCCTTCGCTGGACAAAAAAGACCCCTTACGAGGTACTGCGCTTTATGCTGGACTGCGAGCGCAGGGACATGAACAAGCGCTTTGCCTTTGTGAGCGATGAGCCACGAATCAAAGCCCTTAGGGAAATTTCCGGCTTTTCCTTTGAAGATGCGGTGAAGTACACAATGGTAGGCTGCAACGAGCCGTCGTTTCCCGGTGCGGTCTGGATGGGTGGCTGCACAGGAAATGCTGTCCGAAGTCTTACCAACACCTTGTTCAACCGGACAGACGAGATTGCAGACTGCACAGATTTCGAGCAGTTCTACAGCATTTACCGGCAGGAGCTGAAAAAAGACATTGACCGCATTGTGTGGTATCAAAATCAATTTAACGATATACGTGCCAAGGATGTGAATGTACTGTCCGCATTTTTGCTGGATGGCTGCATTGAAAGTGCCGTTGCGCCCAACGCCTTTGGCTGTGAAAAGAAGATCGGCGGCTTTAATCTCATGGGCATTACCTGTGTCATTGATTCCCTTACCGTAATCCGCCAGTTTGTATTTGAGGAAAAGCGGGTCACTATGTTGGAACTGATCGAAGCTTTGCGTAATAACTGGGAAGGTTGTGAAGCCTTGCATCAGGAGATCCTGAAGCAAGGAAAATTCTTCGGAAACAACGATCCCCTGTCTAACGAAATGGCACAACGGTTTACCACAGAACTGCGAAGCATCACAAAGGATATAAAGCTAAAACACGGGGCCAGCATTCTCATCGGCACACTGGCGGGGTATAACCCCCATCACCGGCGCTACGGCGGTATGACGGAAGCCACCCCCGATGGGCGCTACCGTGGTGACGGCTTTATGGTAGGCACAGGGCAGGCCGGAGGCAAGGACCGAAAGGGTCTCACTGCCCTGATGCAATCCCTTGCTAAAATGGACCCCACAGGCATCCTGTGCGGTCCGAATGTATGCAATATGCTCATTGATCCCGCCATTGTAAGGGATGATGAACAGTTCGAAAAGCTTTGCCGAATGATCGAAGTCTACTTCCAAATGGGCGGCATCCATGTGCAGTTAAACTACATTTCCAGGGAGGAGCTTTTGGCGGCACAAAAGGAGCCGGAGAAATACAGTCATCTGAAGGTACGCGTGTCAGGCTATTCCGCCTCCTTCGTCACCCTGTCTGCGCCCTTGCAGCAGGACATTCTGGAGCGGACGGTGATCGGCAAATGACCGGAGATATCTTTGACATTGCCCATGCCTCGCTGGTAGACGGTCCCGGCATCCGCACCGCTGTATTCTTTAAAGGCTGTAACTTGAAATGTGCCTGGTGCCACAATCCGGAAAGTCAAAGCTTTTCTTCCCAGCTCCTGTTTTACGAAGATCTGTGCACCCATTGCGGCAGCTGCCGTTGTGAAAAAGAGAAATGCGACCTCTGCGGAAGGTGTGCCCTTCTCTGTCCCCGAGGCGCGAAAAAGCTGGTAGGAAGAGCCGTCACTGTGCAGGAGGTTATGGATGAGATCCTGACTGACACTCCGTTTTACGGATCAGAGGGCGGTGCCACCTTCACCGGCGGTGAGTGCATGCTGCAACCGGAGTTCCTCACCAGGCTTTTGAAGGCGTGCAAAGAAAACACGGTACACACAGCGGTGGATACTGCAGGCAATGTGCCCTGGAAATCCTTTGAAGCCATACTTCCCTACACAGATCTGTTTTTATACGATGTAAAGCTTATGGATGATGCGGAGCACAAGGCATATACTGGTGCAGGCAACCGATTAATCCTTGAAAATCTGGGTAAGCTTTTGGACAGCGGCGCAAATGTATGGGTACGCATTCCTGTTATTGGCGGTGTCAATGATACAGATGAGAATTTCACCGCATTGAAGGCATTTTTGAAAAAACATAAAGCGCCACAAAGGGTGGATCTGCTGCCATATCACAAAATGGGCGAAAAGAAATACAGTGCATTAAACATGGAATTGACAGAGTTTACTGTCCCCACGAATGAAAGGATCTCATATTTGCAAAGCATATTATAAAGGAAATGCCGGGCGATGGAATTGCCCGGTACTTTTATGCTTGACGGCAATGACAGTTGGTTGTAAACTAATTGCATACCATTTGGGGAGGCAGAGATATGAAACAGAAGCTGATCGTTCTTTCCATGGATGCCATGATTTTCGAGGACATCGCATATATGCGTACAAAGCCTAACTTCGCAAGGCTCTTCGAAAAATTTGCCCAGATCGAGCATGTGCGCACTATTTTTCCCGCTATTACCTACCCCTGCCACACTACCCTGCTGACCGGCTGTAACCCCGGCAAGCACGGTATTTACAACAATGTACCCTTCAAGGATTATGAGGATCATAAAAAACACTGGTATCTGGATTCCAAGGTGATCCGGGTAGAGGATCTGTTTGCCGCCGCCAAACGGGCAGGCTGTACCACCGCTTCTGTATACTGGCCCATTTGCGGCAACAACCCCAACATTGACCATATTATCAACGAGTACTTTTTCTTCTATCCGGAGGATCCCGAGGCTGCATTTGGTCGTATGGGTGCAGATGAAAAAGCATTGGAAATCGTCCGAAAAAACTGCAGTGAGATCCGCAGCTTTGTAGAAGCCGGCAAGCGTCGCAAGGGTATTTTTGACTATTTCACCATGCAGTGTGTCTGCGACATGATCCGGGATGTAAAACCCGATGTGATGCTGATCCACAACAGCAATCCCGACTCTGCCAGACATATTGGCGGTGTATTCGGCAAAGAGCTTTACGAATCTCTGGATCGGACAGATGCATGGCTGGGTGATATTATCCGTGCCATGGAAGAGGCAGGAACTTACGACGATACCAATTTTGTACTGCTCAGCGATCACGGTCAACACGATTACGACAAACGGGTGCGGATCAATGTACTGCTGTCCCAGGGAGGATTTTTGGATGTTGCACCGGATGGCGGTGTATATGACTGGCAGGCTTACGCCCAGTCTAACGGTATGTCCGCTTCGGTGTATCTTCGGGATCCGGGAAATGAGGCTCTTTACGAAAAAGTATATGCCTATCTCCAGTCTCTGGTTGATAGCGACAAATATGGATTCAGCCGGGTTTATACCACCCGGGAGGTCAAGGAAAAATATGGCACCTACGGGCCTTTCAGCTTCATGGTCTCCACCGACGGCAAGACCAGTATCAGCGAAGCCTGGACGCAGGAGGCTATGGAAATTTTGGGTGCAGATGAACAAAAGCCCCTTCAGGCAACCCACGGACACGAACCGGATCTGGGTCATGATCCCATTTTCATTGCCCGTGGTCCCGGGTTCCGGGAGGGTGCTGTGATCCAACGGGCAGAGCTTCGGGACATTGCCCCTACCCTTGCAAAGCTTTTGGGCCAAACCCTCCCCCAGGCAGAGGGACAGTGTTTGGATGCACTGCTGAAATAACGAGGTAATCTTATGACAAATGCCAAACGTGTTCTGATATTTGAGTTTCATCAGGAAACCAATACCTTTAACCCCCTGACGACACCCCTTGCACGATTCCAGCCGGACTGTATTTTGGAAGGTGATGCCTGCTATCAAAAGACATTAAAAAGCAACGGTGCTGTAACCGGTGCTGTGGCTGCTGTCACAGAGGCCGGTGGCGAAGTAATCCCGACCTTGTTTTTGCATTCTTCCTCCGGTGGACGGGTGGAAGATTCGGTATTTGACCAACTGCGGCAAAGGCTGAAATTCTATATTGAAAACGAAACCTTTGATGCCGTATATGCCGCCCTCCACGGTGCTACCTGCACAGAAAGTGTGGATGATGCCTGCGGAGAACTGCTGAGCTACATTCGCAGTCTTGTGGGAGACCGGGTCATTGCCGCCTCCTTTGATCTTCATGCCAATATCACGAAAAAGGTTTTGAAAAATGCCGATATTATCTGCGGCTATAATACATACCCCCATGTGGATCTGTATCAGACCGGCTACCGGGCTGCAGCACTTTGCATGGAACGACTGTCCGGGAAAAACCATTTCATGGCAGCAGTCGGTGCAGATATGCTGATCCCGCCCTCCGGGTACACCTCTCTGGAAGGGCCGTTCCATGATTTGATCCAAAAGGGCAAACAAATGGTAGCATCCGGCCAGATCCGGGATTTCACCGTATTCCCTGTACAGCCCTGGCTGGACATTCCGGATATTAAAAGCAGAATCGTGACCATCGGTGACGATGCCGATCAAGCAAAAGTCTGTGCAGAGGCTTTGGCAATGGGTCTTTTCTCCATGCGTGAGCAGGCCAACACAAAGCTGACTTCTTTGGACGATATTATTGACATTGCTGAGCGTAACAAATCCGGTAAGCCAGTGATTTTGGCAGATCCTGCCGATTCCCCTAACGGTGGTTGTGTGGGTGACAGTCCAGTGGTGGCAATGCGTTTGCAGGAGAGAAACAGTCATCTCCGCACATGTATGTTTGTGGTAGATCCCGAGGCCGTAAAGCAGGCCTTTGCGTTAGGTGTATGCAAAACTGCAAAATTCAAAGTCGGCGCTGGTTTCACAAAGGGAATGCCCGGTCCTTTCGTCGCAGAGGGTACTGTCCGATCCCTCCATGACGGAAATTTCCATCCGGACAAGAATAATGTCAAGTATCTCGGCAAAAGTGCCGTTGTCAGCTTTGGAACGATCGATATTTTACTGTGCTGTCAGGGCAGTTCCAGCGGAAGTCCTATGATCTTCCGCAGCTTTGGTATGGAGCCGCTGCATTATGATCTGGTGGTAGTAAAAGCCAATACCTCTTTCCGCGCACCCTACAGCACCATCAGCGACCTAATCTACGTAGCCGACACCCCCGGTGCCGGTGCATCCAACCTAAAGCTTTTTAACTGGGAAAACCTCCCTGCCGGTCTCTACCCCTTTGACCTGCCGGAGGGCTATACCCCCGAAAAAGCTACCCTGTGGTAACCCAAAAACTCCAGCCGCGGATCACGGCTGGAGTTTTCTGTTTATTTAACGGTAGTTTCCCTGTGGGTTACATAGATCTGTCCCGCATCATCCACGGTCAGGTCAATAACCACCTGTTCCGTAATGCCGTCTCTGAATTTAACAGTAACGACCACTGTATCACAGATCTCAGAAAGCGGCATATCCGGATTTTCATCGATCCTGTTGATCGTCGCATCGGAAAGTGTCCAATTGATATGGATTCCTGTTTTTATGGCTGTCACAGAACCATCCGGGGCTTTTACTTCATAGGGATACGGAACCACCGTTGCAGCCCCTGCTTCTGTGGTCTCTACCGACATATCCTCCACCTGTTCATAGTCCGATACTGCAAGATATAAAAACTCATTTTGTACGAGGGAAACAATCGAATTTTCTGAACCCCAACAAGTGTAGCCCTTTTCTCCCTGTGGACCGGTAGCAGATGCCACTGCTTTTTGATTGATCTGTTTCTCCTCTCCCATAATTTCAGCCCGTTGCTCTGCATTGCGTATTTTCCGAATGTCCCGCACACGAATCAAAAAATCCAACGGTACTTCCACATCCTCCACCATTTTCTCCTGCTCTGCATTCCCGGCATAAAAGAACTGTAAACGGGAAACACTTTTTTTCAATTCAATGGTCTGTTCTGTCGGTATGATCTCATTTTTGCCACCATACAAAAAGCCTGCGGACAGGATCAAACACAGCACAGCAGCCAAAGAAGCTCCGTACAGTATATTTTTCTTTCTTCTTGCACGGCACTTTTTTTCTTTTTCCAATACGGATCGGGTCATTTCTTCATAAGTTTTCATAAACAAATCCCTCCTCTGATAGTTTCTTTTTCAGGGCAAGTCTTGCCCGGTAAAGGAGTGTTTCGGTATTATGGACGGACTTTTTCATAACCTTTGCAATCTCTTTATGACTCAGACCCTCAAAATAGCTGAGCCAAAGCACCTGCATATACTCGGTTTTTAGTGTTTGCATTGCCTTGTGTACGACTTTGGACTCTTCTTTTTGAATGTAACTCTCTTCCAGGCTTATTAAATCATTTCCCAATTCCTTACATTCATCCAGAGATACTGTCACATTTTTGTGCTTTCTGAGATAATCGGCTGTTAAATTTCTGGCGATGGCATACAGCCAGGTCCGCAGAGAAGAATTTCCGGAAAATTTTGGCCGTTTTATAACCAGCTTTACAAAAGTTTCCTCTGTCAGTTCTTCCGCAAGATTTAAATCCTTCAGGTAAGCATTTAGATAAAGGATCAACCCGTCCCTGCATCCGCGAATAATATCCTCCAGGCCAGAGTCGTCACCCTGCAAAAAGCGGCTATAGCTTTCCATTAAGCTGTCCATACTGTCCCTCCTTTCTTGCCCTTTCACCTATTAGACGGGATTCGTTATAAAAACCTCACAGTATTTTGCAAAAATGGAGCCGCTTTCGCGGCTCCATACAGGTTTACTTGTTTAATTCCGCAAGCACATCCATTGCACCGTTAATAAGAACTTCGGCGCAGTTGGCGGCAAAGGGAGATGTGGCCCGCTCGTAGCTGTAACCCGGTTCATTGTAGGAGGCTGCATCCGGGTAATAGCCCTCATGACCGTTGGTGCAGGCTGTGACCACGGTTCTTGCAATGGGGCTGGCAGCCTTGATATCCATGCCGATGCAGGCAAAAGGCTCGCCGGGGATGCCAACGAACGCGATCTCGCCCAGTCGAATGCCGGAGATACGCAGATTAAAGAATTCGGGGCGGTTCAGATTGGCATTGATACGCAGCGCCTCGGGATAGGGCATAGGGAATTCCTTCAGTTCTTCCGCATCCTTGCCTTTTTCCCGGTAAATCCTCACGATTTCCTGCACCATGGGAAGCTGAGCAGGATCATAGCTATTCTTGCCTACCTGTACATATGTATGTGTATATGCAATACTGTCAGCAACTACAGGCTGGGTAGTGTCATAGACACGAAGGACCTCAGCCGCCAGCCGTCTTGCAAAGGCCTTTGCCTTTGCAACACCCTTGGAACCGGGGACACCTTCCTCCGGGTTTATGGCATTGCGGGTCCCCACATCACCCTCGGGCAGCAGCAGAAACACAGTGTGCACATTCTCAAGAGCATTGTCCAGCGTACGAACCAGATAACCGGGCCAATCGGGCGTATACTTGGTGCCACCGATCGTATCCGCATGGGCACCGTAGCCAACGATCAGGATCTCCTTGGCATTCTCCCGGCGAACACGAATTACAGGCACAGTGGGATCCGGTGCGCTGATGGGTCTGACGATCTCAGGATCTCTGGACTTGGGATTGGTCTTTGCCGTTCCGTCCTTCATACGGTACTTTCGGACATAGCCAAGGCCTTTTCCCTCACCCACCGCCATTTCAAGAGTACAGGGCTTCAGATCCTGCAAAGCGAACCATGCACAGTCTGCAAACTTCTGGTACAAGGCGTTCAAATAGACATTCAGCGCCGTCTTCTCTTCATCCGCTTCAACAATTCTGACAGAGGTATGGGAATGGATACAGTTTATATAGATCGCATCCGGGGAAATATCACATTTTTCTGCTATTCTTTCCTTGATGATATCAAAGGCAGCTGCACGGATGCCCTGGGTTTCACAGTTGAAAATGACCACTTTTTCGTCACCAACAGCAAACGCAGCCGCACGCAGGACCAGATCCGTTTCAATACCGTCAGAATACCGTGGATAATAGTAGCCAGTGATATTCATCCCCATATAAGGGGTAACGACTACACTGTAAAAGCCTGCATACATCGTATTTTCCATAACAAGCCCCCCTTACTGAAGCTGCTCCAACACATCCATAGCGCCTTCGATCAGCTTCGCTGCACAGTCGGGAGCAAAAGGAGATGTAGCTTTTTCGTAGCTGTAGCCCGGCTCCTTATAAGCCTGAGCATCCGGATAATAGCCCTCATAGCCGTTGGTGCAGGCAGTGACCACCGTCATAGGCATCGTGCTCTTTGCCACAATATCCAAACCTATGGAGGCAAAGGGCTCACCGGGGATGCCGATAAAGGCAATATCTCCAAGGCGCACACCGGAGATCCGCAGATTATAAAACTCAGGTCTTGCAAGGTTTGCCTTGATGCGAAGCGCCTCACGGTAATTTAGATCCGGGTACTTATTCAGCTCCGGGTCTTTTTCACCGCGCTCCCGATAGATCTTTACCAGCTCCTCTACCATAGGAAGCTTCGCCGGATCATATGTATTTTTGCCTACCTGCACATATTTGTGGGCAACACGGAGGGTGTCGCAGGCGGCAGGCTCAGCCAGATCGTAAACACGAAGCACCGCGCCGGCTACTCTTCTTGCAAAAGCCTTGGCCTTTGCCACACCCTTGGGCATTCTGTCAGGAAGCGCATAGCGGGTAGCACAGTCACCCTCTGCTCCCAGAAGGAACATGGTATGTACCTCCCCGTCCAGGGCACGGTCAAGGGTATTGACAAGATACCCGGGCCAGTCGGGGCTAAAGAGGTTACCGCCGATCATATCCGCGTGGGTACCGAAGTGGACCATCAGGATCTCCTTCGCACCCTCCCGCTGGATGCGGATCAGCCGCACCTGCTCATCCGGCGTACCAATGGGACCGACAATGTTGGGGTCACCCTTGGGAGGATTGGTTCGTGCTGTGCCGTCCTTCATCCGGTAGCGGCGGACAAAGGCAATGCCCTTGGCTTCGCCGGTGGCAGTGAGGATGGTACAGGGCTTCAGATCGTTAAAGGCCAGCTTTGCACAGTCTGCAAACTGCTGGAACAGCTTATGCAGGTGGATGTCCGTATTGTCCAGCTCCGTGCCCGGCTGGCAGATGACATAGGATGTATGAGAGTGAATGCAATTCAGGTAGACCGCATCCTCAGAAATATCACAGGCTGCTGCGATTTTCTTTTTTATGATGTCATAAGCATCGGCACGCATACCGATGGCTTCGCAGTTAAAAAACACAGCTTTTTCATCACCGCAGGCAAAAGCGACCGCACGCAGATGCAGGGGGTCTGCCGTTCCTTCCGCAGGACGGCGGCGATAATAACCGGGAATCAAGAGTCCCAGTGGAGGCTGCACCTCTACACAGTGAAAACCGGCTTGCATAATATTTTCCATGGCAAACTCCTATGTATTACTTCTGAAGCTCTTCCAGTACGGACAAAGCACCCTCGATCAGGACACGGGAACAGTTGGATGCAAAGGGAGAGACCGCTCTTTCGTAGCTGTAACCGGGTTCGTTATAAGAGTCTTCATCGGGATAGTAGCCCTCATAGCCATTGGTGCAGGCTGTAACAAGGGTCATGGGCATGGGACTTCTTTCCGCAATTTCCAAACCGATGGAGCAGAAAGGCTCACCGGGGATACCCACAAAGGCAACATCGCCCAGACGGATACCGGAAATACGAAGATTGAAGAACTCGGGGCGGGCAAGATTGGCCTTGATCCGCAAAGCTTCCCGGTAGTGCAGGTTGGGATATTTGTTCAGTTCCGGTGCTTTTTCACCCTTTTCGCGGTAGATCTGCACCAACTCCTCTACCATGGGCAGTTGAGCAGGATCCCAGGCATTTTTGCCCACCTGGACATACTTATGCGCGACCCGCATAGAATCGCAGGCAACCGGCTTTGCATGGTCATAGATCTTCAGCACACAACCGGCCAGCATACGGGCGGCATATTTTGCATTATCCGTTCCCTTGTAGATCGTCAAGGGATTAAAGAAATTGCGGTGGTTCAGGTTGCCCTGAGCGCCCAGCAGGAACATGGTATTAACCTTTCCGTCCAATGCACGGTCGAGGGTATTGACCAAATAACCGGGCCAGTCAGGGGTATAGAGATTGCCCCCGATCATATCCGCATGGTTGCCAAAGTGGACGATCATGATCTCCTTGGCATCCTCACGCTGGATACGGATAATACGGACATGGTCATCGGGCTTTCCGATGGGCGCCACCACATCGGGATCACCGTAGGGAGGATTTGTACGGGCAGAACCGTCCTTCATACGGTACTTACGGACAAAGGCGATATCCTTAGCTTCGCCGATCGCAGTAAGGATCTTGCAGGGCTTCAGGTCATTAAAGGCCAGCTTGGCACAATCCGCAAACTGCTGAAACACCTTCAGCAGGTGGATATCCATATCATCCAGAGTCTCATAATCCGGCTTGCAGATCACATAGGAGGTATGGGAATGGATGCAGTTGATGTACACAGCATCCTCAGAAATATCGCAGGCCTCTGCCACTTTCTTTTTGATGATATCAAATGCATTGGCATACATACCCATGGACTCAGAGTTAAAAATAACGGCTTTTTCCTCACCGCAGGCAAAAGCCGCGGCACGCAGGTGAAGCGGATCCGCTGTACCCTCAGCAAGACGTACATGGTAATAACCGGGGATACGCAGTCCCAGAGGGGGCTGAATTTCTACACAGTGAAAGCCGGCATACATTGTATTTTCCATAATGATCCTCCTAAACATTCTCTTGTAACCAATTTATCAGGGCCTGGCGGCCTTCCTCGCTCATTGGAAAGGTCGCCTCCCCTTCCATTTCAGACTTTTCATAGCAAAACGGGCCATGCCAAAACTGAGCATGAATGCTGCTCTTTTCGAAGTCAACCTCTTTGGGTGTGGACATTTCCACATGGGGGTCGATCTTGAACCGAAACGCACCGCAGGAGCCGGTAAAGCTGTTATTCATGGCAAAGGTATGCAGTGTGGGAATAAAAATCTCTGCCATTTTATGCCTCCGTCAGAGCTTCCATTTCATCAAGCAGCTCGCCAAACAGTTCCAGCGCCTGTTCGACCGGTGCAGAAGTGGTCATATCCACGCCGGCGCCCTTGAGCAGATCGATAGGGCTCTTGGAACAACCACCGGACAGGAAGCTGATATAATCCTTTACAGCACTCTCGCCCTCAGCCAGGATCTTACGGGACAG
Organism: Oscillospiraceae bacterium; assembly: GCA_015068135.1. Classification (GTDB taxonomy): domain Bacteria; phylum Bacillota; class Clostridia; order Oscillospirales; family Oscillospiraceae; genus Faecousia. The sequence goes on from SVLB01000054.1 coordinate 12,759, forward strand.
AGCAATGGCAGCA
>SVLB01000055.1 GCA_015068135.1 Oscillospiraceae bacterium
ATATACTCAAGAATTTTCGTTGGCTGTTATTCGTTCTAAAACGCTTAAACAATCCATTTATTGTCAAGGTGTTTGTTCGTCTTTGCGTTATTCAATTTACAAGGTACAGACCGCTAGCCGCTCAGCGGTTAGCTTGCTTATATTACCACAGCTTTTTCCTTTTGTCAAGAACTTTTTTCATTTTCTTGCAAATTTCTTTTTCAGTTGCGGTATACCCTTGAGCCGTTGCCCAAGGCGCTTGCATATAATAGCAAAGGAGTCAATAAATGTCAAGCATTATTTTGGCTTTTTTTAAAATTTTTTAGGGCTTCTTCTGCCGGCACTGCAGCGCCTTTTTTCCACTGGCATAAGGTCGGCTGTCCGCTATGGGTCCGCAGGTATTTTGCTGCTGCTTTCAGGTCTGTATCAAAGGGCGCTATACAGACTTTAACGCTCTGTTTCAGATGCTTTGTTATATCTTTGATGTGATGTGTAGCGGAATCCGTCACCAGCAGATATCGGGCAGTATCCAGGTACACATAGGCCTTGCTACATTCCTTCATATTTTCCAGCGCCTCGTCTACCGAACCGCCTTTTCCATACTCACCCATATCTGTCGAGAGCATCACAGATGTGCCGTCACTGTCCAGCAGTACTGCCTCCACCGGTGCCAGCTTACCCACATCCGCTCGCTCCACCGGCGCATAGGCCAGACCGCTGAGTATAAGAATATACAGCGCAAGTCGTTTCATTTTTGGTTCCTCCTGTCCCGGGTCCTCAGCTTGGAGGAACGGTGTTTCATATTTTCCAGTCTTGGACGCAGGAGTCTGCCCGTATGGGCAAGATAGGAAATACCCAGACATTTTAATCCAGACAGATGGATCAGCAGGATCAGCAGCCCCGCTCCAACACCCCAAATTCCCGCAAACGATGCCAGTATCACCACCCCAAGCCGCCAAAGACGCAGGGCATTGGCTAGATCCCGGTTTGGAAGAACAAAGCCGCAGACGCCGGCAACGGATACCATGATCAGCGCCACCGGAGAGATCAGTCCCGCCTCTACTGCCGCTGTACCAACAACAATACCACCAATCACGGACACAGACTGTCCTATGGCCTGAGGTAGATGGATGCCTGATTCCTGGAGCAGTTCGAAGGCGACCAGCAGACCGATCACCTCTGCAACTGTTGAAAAGGGTACGCTTTCTTTACTTTCAATAATGGATCGCAACAAAGGAAGGGGGATCCACGCCTGATGAAAGGTGGCAAGAGCAACATAGATCCCCGGCAGCAGCAGTCCCACAAACAGCGCAATATAGCGCAGTAACCTTACAAAGGATGCCCCTACATAATCCCGGCTTCTGTCCTCGGGGCTTTCCATTAAATACATAAGGTCTGCAGGAGCCAGGTATCCCAGGGGCAAACCGTCCACCAGCAATCCCACTCTGCCGTCCAAAAGGCCCTGACAGAACCGGTCGGTTCGCTCCGTATATTGCAAAAGAGGAAATGCCGTTGCACGGGAACCGGTCACGTATTCCTCCACAGAAGCAGGAGAAATCAGGCCATCGATATCGATCTGCGACAACCGCTCCCGCATTTTGGTTACCAGTTCCGGGTCTGTTATCCCATCCACCCAAAGCACGCTCACATTGGTCAAGCTTCTGCGCCCTACCTGTGTTTCGTAGATCCGCAGATCCGGGCTGCGCAGATGGCGGCGGATATAAGAGGTATTGGAGCGCACCGTTTCCACGAAGGCATCCTTAGCCCCTTTGACGGTATTTTCTACCTCCGGTGCAGAAGGACCGCGTTTATCCGGGGTTTTGACCTCAAAGGCAATTGCTCCCACCCCCGGAAACAATACCACACAAAACCCGTTTACCAATTGCAGAGCAACTGTATCCAGGTCTTCTCCCGGTACAGCCACACAGTTATAGATCATGCCGCTGAGGGCCTTTTCGTAAAGTCCCTGTACGGTATCCCCCTGCAAATGCTGGGTAATGGGCTTGAACACATAATCCGAAGCATAGGCCGCGGCAATGAGTCCGTCTATGGCATAGGCATAGAGTATGTGGTCTCCGCATTGGAGCTTTCTGCGGATAAAGTCCGCCGCGTCCCGAAAAATATATGTGATATTCTCATCTGTTAACGCTCCCTTATAGCCCGGTACCATAGTCTCACCTCCCGGTTAGGATATCCCATTCCGGGAAAACTATGCGGCAGTTGCTTTTTATGGATTTGGGTGTTATACTATACAATTATAATGAGGAGGATGTGCCATGAAACGAATGATCCCCTTGCTGGTGGGGTTCTTCCCTTCCCTGTTTGCGCTTACGGAGATGTTCCTGATCTCTGCCAACACCGATATTTTTCTTTTGCTGGTCCTCATCGGAACCCTTGTGTTTCTGCCTGCCTGGTGGGCTGCAGGCTATCTTTGCGGCAAGCTGAAGCGGGGCATTTTGTGGCCTACGGTCCTTGCCAATGTTCCCTTATTTTTAGGCTTACTGCTTTTCTGCCTTGATAACAGCTTCACCATGCCGAAGCTATTGGGAGAAATCGGCTACCTCCACATACTGCCTTTATTCAGCATTTATTCGGGAATCTCATTTACAGGCTCCGCCTGGATCGGCAGCCTGATCTGCATGCTTCCTGCGATTGCAGTGTTTTGGCTGGGCTGTTCAAAAAGCGATAGGAGATAATCATTATGTCAGATATTATTGCCGCCGTTTCCACCGGCAATCAAATCAGTGCCATTGGTATTTTGCGGCTCACCGGTGACGGTTGCGCAGAGGTTGCCGGAAAAGTATTTACATTGAATAGCGGAGTGCCTCTGAATCAGGCCCCTGCCCGGAAGCTGATGCTTGGTACTTTGCAGGATAAGGACGGTCGGGTGATCGATCAATGCATGGCAGTCTACTGCCGCGCACCTCATTCCTACACCGGCGAGGATACCGTGGAGCTGCAATGTCACGGCTCCCCGGCTGTGCTGGCCGCAGGACTGGAAGCCCTGTACCTGGCTGGGGCAAGACCTGCCAGGCGGGGCGAGTTTACCAAGCGGGCCTTTCTGAACGGGCAGCTGGGCTTGACCCAGGCCGAGGCTGTCATTGATCTGATCGAAGCGGAAACCGCCGATGCCGCCGCCAATGCCGCCGGTCAGGTGGGGGGCGTTTTACAGAAAAAGCTTTCCCCGGTATACGAGAATCTTACGGATATTTGCAGTCATTTCCACGCAGTTTTGGACTATCCCGACGAGGATATTGAGGACTTCGGTCTTGAGAACTACGAAGCAGCCCTGAAAGAGGACGCCAAGATCCTTTATGGCCTATCCAGGACCTATGGGCAAGGCCGCATCTTACGCAACGGTGTTGCCGCCGCCATCGTAGGCAAGCCCAATGTGGGAAAATCCAGTCTTCTCAATGCCCTGGCCGGTTATGAACGTGTGATCGTCACAGAGATCGCCGGTACTACCCGGGATACTGTGGAGGAAACGGTGATGCTTGGTTCGACCCGTCTGCGGCTCATTGACACCGCCGGGATCCGGCAAACGGAGGATCGGATCGAGGCCATGGGTGTGGAACGCTCCAGGAAAGCTTTGGAAGAGGCAGACCTGGTGCTGTTTGTCTGTGACGGCTCTCAGCCCCTGACCCAGGAGGATCAGGATGTGATCCGACAATGCTGTGATATGGAAAATGCCATTGCCCTGATCAATAAATTGGATTTGGGCAAAGCGGTCGTTCCTTCCGATCTTCCTTTTATGAATGTGATCCCCATTTGCGCCAAAACAGGAGAAGGGCTGGATCTGCTTGCCAATTTGGTGGACGATATGTTTGCCAATGAATTTCCCTGCGACGGTGGGATCCTCTCCAACGCCCGACAGTATGATGCCATTCGCAGAGCATACGAGGCCATTTTGCGTACCCTTCATGGCTTAAAGCTGGGTTTGACCCCCGATGCCGCCTTAACGGATGTGGAGGAGGCCATGGAGGCCATGGGCGAAGTCACCGGTGCAACCGTCCGGGAGGATATTACCGCAAGGATTTTTGAACGTTTTTGTGTAGGAAAGTGAATACTATGATCTATTTGGATAATTCTGCCACCACCAAGCCCTGCAAAGAGGCGGTGGAGGCCATGACCGCCGCTTTGACTGACGGTTGGGCAAACCCCAGCGCGTTATACGGTTTCGGCATCGATGCCGCCCATACCCTCCGGGATGCACGCCGTCAGGTAGCCGCCGCTTTGGGCGCAGAGCCCGACCGGGTGTATTTTACCTCCGGCGGCACCGAGGCAGACAACTGGGCGATTTTCGGAACTGCCCGGCGGTTCGGCAAGAAAAACAAGCATATTATTACCACCGCAATCGAGCATCACGCAGTTCTGCACTCCATGAAGGAGCTGGAGGCCCAGGGCTTCACTGTGACCTATTTACAGCCGGATCCTTTGGGCCGCATTTCTCTTGAAGATCTGAAGGCCGCTTTGACGCCTCAGACCATGTTGGTATCCATTATGATGGTCAATAACGAGACCGGTGCAGTCATGCCCATTGAGGCCATGGCAAAGCTAACTCACAGGCTCTGTCCCGGTGCGGTATTCCATACGGATGCGGTCCAGGGATTTTTGAAGATCCCCTTTTCTGCCAAGACTTTAGGCGCTGATTTAATTAGCGTTTCTTCCCACAAGGTTCACGGACCCAAGGGTGCCGGTGCTTTGTATATCAGCCCGAAGCTGAAGAACTTCCCTGCCCTGCTCCACGGAGGCGGTCAGGAAGGGGGCTTGCGCAACGGCACAGAGGCGATGCCCGCAATTTGCGGCTTCGGCGCTGCCTGCACTGCCGGAAAAGCCACCATGGCCCAGGATATTGCCAAGGAAAAAGAACTGCTGAACCATTTGGTTCAGCAGCTGGAAGGTATTGACGGCGTGGTGATCAACGGAGCCCATGACGCTCCGCAGATTTTAAGTGTATCCATCCCCGGAGTCCCCACCCAAAATACCATCAATGTGATGCAGGAATACGGCATTTGTGTATCCGCCGGTTCCGCCTGCGCCAAGGGCCACCGCAGTCATGTGATGACCGCCATGAAGCTTTCCCCCGCCGTCATTGACGGCACCTTCCGGATCTCTTTGTGCAAGGACAACACCCAGGAGGAGTTGGACCAGGTGGTCACCGTCATTCGGGAGAACATTCTGCCACGGTTCAAGAAATAAAAATAGTAAAAAATATGCCGGTATAAACGCGGTTTTTGCGTTTATACCGGCATTGTTTTAAGTATTGATCAACATTTTGCGCTTTGCGCTTTGCATTTTGCATTCCATTTAGCCCCTCATCCGTCAAAAAGCCAGCCTTTTAACAGGCTGGCTTTTTGACACCTTCCCCCAGGGGAAGGCTGAAATTACCGCACATGGCGTTTTGCCATGTGCGGTAATTTATCATTTATCATTTATCATTCGTCATTGAGAATTGCATCAATGCCCCAGTTTTTCATGATATCGGCATAGGGCTGGCACATGGTCTTCAGGGCCTGGAGTTGACCTTCTGTGAACTTTGTCAGGATCGTACAAACCTTCTGAAGCATGGTCATCATGGAATAGCTGACGGAGCTGCTGGTTACCATTTCGCCATCCTTCAGGTTCAGGAATACTTCCGCGTTCACATCCACTTCGCCATAGGTTGCAATGTCGAAGTTTTTGAGGCTCAGGGAGTACTCTCTGCCCATTTCCAGGTTGGCACCATCCAGGGACTTGGTGATCACGGTATCGTTGCCCGCAAGGTTCAGCTTGAAGCCGAAGCTGTCGATGTTCGCCAGTACCATTTCGTCACCGTAAAATACTGCCTTGTAGCCAAAGCCTGTATTGCCGGTGCGCAGACTCACCTTGGTAATGGCCATATAGAACCGGTGGAAGGTGTAGCCGTCTTCCGTTTCGATTGCCATGTACCGCTTGACAGAGCCGGAAATATCGGACTTAAACTGCCGCACCGGGACGATGGCCTTGCCATTTTCATCCACACAGGAGAAGATGCCCATATTGGCGCAGGTATAGCCATCGGTGGTGGAATCCATTCCGTAAACGGTATAGCCGTTGGTTGTGATCACACCGGATAAATCAAAGCCGTTCAGGTCGATGTACAGACCCCCATGCAAGGAGGTATTTACAGTCGCATCCTGCCACAGCTTTATGTGCTGCCCCTCTTCCTGCCTTGCAAGCAAGGTATCCAGATCCTCAGAGCCTGCAACTACCTGCCCGTTCTGGATCACACCGTAAGGATATTGGGCCCGACCACAAATACCGCATTCGCCCTGTACGTAAGGATGCAATATTGTTTCCGCAACAATGGAGGAGAAGGCATAGCCGTACTTATTCACGGAGCCGTCAGAGGTCAGCTTGACGGTAAAACTGTCACCAGGAACCGTAACCACCTTGTTTGCAAGACTGCCACTGTATTTCCCGATCTGATTTCCTTTTTTATCGAAGATGTAGACAAAATCGTAGTTTGTTTCTGTATAACTGCTTGCATTAAAGGTAAGCGTCAGAGAATCTGCCCCAGGATATGAGAAGGTCTTGGTCTCATTGGTTGAACCGGCGTAGTTGTGACTGCTTTCAGGGTAGGTGAGGCTGTCCAGGGTTTCAACTTGTTTTTCGTGGACAAAAATCGAAAAGGTAGTATAGATCTCTTTCAATCCAACGCGAACAGTCTTTACACCGCTTGTGGTCATATCCACTGGGTCAACGGAAATATCCGCAATAGGAATTGTTGCAGACAAATCATCCGAATAGTGGGCCACAAGGCAAAGGCCGGTGAGGTCCAACTGTGCGCCTGCAATATAGCTTAAATTATCCGGCAGTTTTTCGATGGATAGAGAAAGCGGCACACCGGCAATGATCTCGATCCAGTAGGTTGCGGTTTTGCCTTCATAGGTTACGGTCAAGGTCTGGGGACCAATGATATCATTGCGAAAGCCGGTGACCATATCCTCGGTCATTTCAATTTTTACCACCGCGCCGTCATCATAACGTACCTGCAAGATTCCACCGGTTACATCCAGCACACCATTAAATAATTCGTATTCAAGAATGTCAGGCTTTTGATAGACGGTAATACCGGAAATCGATTGCACAAAGTCGCAGTCATTGCAGGAAATGTCAGTACTGTCCGTATAGGAATGGTTGCCGTCCTCCTGGTTTTCTTTGTTAAGAAAAACATTGCACACCGGGCAATACCAGCCCACATTGATACAGTTTTTCACCCATACCGGTTCTGTATCATAGTGAAATTTTGAAGCACTTGTCAGTGATCCGTTGTAACTTCCAATGGAAATTGCCTCCCACTGTGCCTGTGTCCCCGTATAGCATATATGCTTTAATTTACTGCAGCTATAGAACGCCTGTTCCCCAATGCTGGTGACGCTGTCAGGGATGGTCACGCTGGTCAGGCTGGTGCAGTAAAAGAACGCAGACTTCCCAATGCTGGTGACGCTGTCCGGGATGGTCACACTGGTCAGGCCGTCGCACCAAGAGAACGCAGAAGACCCAATGCTGGTGACGCTGTCGCCGATGGTCACGCTGGTTAGGCTATCGCAGGAAGAGAACGCAGAAGACCCAATGCTGGTGACACTGTCACCGATGGTCACGCTGGTCAGGCTGGTGCAGTACTCGAACGCATAAGGCCCAATGCTGGTGACGCTGTCAGGGATGGTCACGCTGGTCAGGCTGGTGCAGTAAAAGAACGCAGACTTCCCAATGCTGGTGACGCTGTCCGGGATGGTCACGCTGGTTAGGCTATCGCAGGATGAGAACGCAGAATCCCCAATACTGGTGATGCTGTTCGGGATAGTCACGCTGGTTAGGCTGTCGCAGTTATAGAACGCATAATTTCCAACGCAGGTGACACTGTCCGGGATCTCAAGGTCCGTTACCAATTCACCGTTCAGATATAGATTCTTGGCATAATACAGAGGATTGCCATCGGAATAGCTAAACTTAATGGCACACCATGCGGCGATATCTGAGATATCCACACGGATCAAGTTAGTGCAACCAGTAAACACATTAAGCCCAATACTGGCGACGCTGTCGGGGATGGTGATGGATGTTAGACTGCCGCAATCACAGAACGCAAAAGTCTTAATGACAGTAACGCTGTCTGGGATGGTATAGCTACCATTCAAAGCACTGGGCGCTTGGATCAAGGTGGTTTTACCCTCACCAAAAAGAACACCATGATTATCGCTGGAGTAATAGAGATTGTTCTCGTCTACCCATATACCAGTGAGGCCGGTGCTGTGAGCGAACGCATAATCGCCAATACTGGTAACGCTGTCCGGGATAGAAATTGAGGTCAGGCTGTCGCAGCTATAGAACGCCTCTTCCCCAATGCCTGTGACACTGTCCGGGATGGTGATGGAGGTCAGGTTGTCGCAATCATAGAACACACAACTCCCAATGCTGGTGACACTGTCCGGGATCACAAGGTCCGTTACCAATTGACCGTTCAGGTACAAATTTTCAGCATAATACAGAGGATTAGACTCATAGTTTACAAAACCAATTTCACACCACGCAGCAATATCTGTGATATCCACACGAGTCAAGCTGCTGCAGTCTTCGAACGCATAAGACCCAATGCTGGTGACACTGTCCGGGATGGTCACGCTGGTCAGGCTGGCGCAGTTACGAAACGCATAATACTCAATGGTGGTGACGCTGTCCGGGATGGTCACGCTGGTCAGGCTGGCGCAGTTACGAAACGCAGCACCCCCAATGCTGGTGACGCCGTCCGGGATGGTCACGCTGGTCAGGCTGGCGCAGTCTTCGAACGCATAATACTCAATGGTGGTGACGCTGTCCGGGATGGTCACGCTGGTCAGCATGTCGCATTTATAGAACGCAAAACTCCCAATGCTGGTGATGCCGTCCGGGATGGTCACGCTAGTCAGTCTGGTACAGCCATAGAACGCAGAAGCTCCAATCGCCGTGACCCGTTTTCCGCTATAGGTAGAAGGAATCACCAAAGATCCACTGGCATTACTCTCACAGTTCGTAACAGCGTAGGTTTTTCCATCTGCATTTAATGTAAACGTCAGATCGCTTGAACTTGCCGCCTGAGCAGTTTGCGGATCCATCAAAATGCAAACTACTGCTAACAACAGAATCGACAATCCAAATACAACTTTTTTAACCCTATCCATATCTTTATCCTCCTTTTGAATATTCCTATTATTCGGCAACCGATCAAAACGCCCCTTCCTATTGTATGTAACCCGGTAGATATAGGGTGCTTATATAGCATTTTTCTTCCGTTGTCCTATCATAGGACAATTCTATGTCAAAAATAATATATACTCAAAAATATACACTCTAAATTTTCCTATGTCAAGACAAAGGGAGTATATTACAAATGGCAAGAATTATTGACGGAAATGCAATGAATATGGTGGGCGATTGGGTGTGCACTGGTCTCGCAATGACGCACAGAAGATCCTGCGTTTTCATCAGCGGCGGGGTCATGACCCCACCCTACGGTTCACGGGACGGGAAACCCGTCCCCTACGGTCATTTCTTCGCGGAACGGGCCGTCGGGGCGCCGGCCCCTACGGGATCTGTCATTTCGGTGCGTGTCGTAATGCACGGATCATTTTGCACTTTGCACTTTGCATTTTGCATTCCATTTCGCCCCTCATCCGTCAAAAAGCCAGCCTTTTGACAGGCTGGCTTTTTGACACCTTCTCCCTCGGGAGAAGGCTATTATTATTTCTTTTTCAGGTCGGTGGCGATGATGCGCTTCATGGCTTCGATGCCTACTTTAATAGCACCGGAGGTGTCCTCGGTCATGGGCATCTGCATACCCAGCTTTTCCCGTTCCTGGTTCCAAACCACGTGGAAACAGCTGCCGCAACGGACATTGAGGGCATTGGCCACCACGAACAGCGCCGCGGATTCCATTTCACTGGACTTAACGCCCAAACGCTTCCAAGACTCCCACTTCTGCTGAAGGTCGTAGTACACGGGAGAACGCTCCGGGGCGTGCTGACCGTAGAAGGCATCCTTACACTGGACGATGCCCACATGGGTCTTATAGCCCAGGTCTTCACTGGCGGCTTTTAATGCGGCAGTGATATCAAAATCTGCCACAGCGGGGTATTCAATGGGGGCATATTCCAAAGAAGTATGCTCATAGCGGATGGCACCGGTTGCCACCACCACATCCCCGGGGCAAACATCCAGGGCAATGCCGCCGGTGGTACCCACACGGATAAAGGTGTCGGCGCCGATGGCCGCCAGCTCTTCCATAGCGATAGATGCAGAGGGGCCGCCGATACCGGTGGAGCAAACGGAGACCTTTTCTCCCAAAAGGGTACCGGTATAGATATTATACTCCCGGTTCATGCCCACGTGGACAGGGTTATCAAAATGGGCGGCGATAGCCTCACAGCGACCGGGGTCACCGGGAAGGAAGCAGTAACGGCCTACATCGCCTTCTTTACAGCGAATATGAAATTGCATTCCAATATCTTGCATACAGGATCCTCCTCATTTCAGTTTAACTGCCTTAAAATGGTCTCTGGTCATTTTTGCCACCACGCCAGAAAGGGCGAGGAGCGCGATCAGGTTGGGAATGGCCATAAAGCCATTGAGGGTATCGGCAATGTTCCATACCAAATTCAGCTCCAGGGTCGCACCTACGATCACGGCTGCCACAAACAGCAGCTGGTAGGGCTTTACAGCCTTTTGCCCCAGCAGGAACTCACAGCAACGGCTGCCGTACAGAGACCAGCTCAAAATGGTGGAGAGGGCAAACAGGGTAATACCCACCGCCACGATCAAAGAGCCTGCCTTAGCACCGAAGACCGTTGCAAAGGAAGCACCGATCAGTTCCGCACCGCCGGAGGTTCCCCAAGCAATATCCACACCGCTGTGGGCACCGCACAGAAGGACAACAGCCGTCAGGGTGCAGATCACAATGGTATCCATGAACACCTCAAAAATGCCGTACAAGCCCTGCTTTACGGGATCGGTTTCCGATGTAGCGGCATGGGCCATGGGGGCAGAGCCGAGGCCTGCCTCATTGGAGAATACACCACGGCCAACGCCCTTTTGAATGGTAGTCATGATCACGATGCCGGTGGCTCCGCCCAAGGCCGCATCGGCATTGAAGGCACCCTGAAAGATCATGGTAAATACAGAGCCGATATGCTCAAAATTACAGACCACAACAGCCAGGGAGGCCAGGATATAAACGGCCGCCATAAAGGGAACCATTTTCTCCGCCACGGAGCCAATCCGCTTGATACCGCCAAAAAGCACCAATGCCACGATCACCGCAACCAGGATCCCCACGATCAAACTGATCCAGGAAATCTGCTGACCAAAGAGCGTAAAGGTAGCAGCAGCACTGTCGGTAAAAGCAGAAAAGACAGAACCTATAGAACTGGCAATGGTGTTGACCTGGGTCATATTGCCGATGCCGAAGGCCGCCAAAGCCGCCAGCACGCAAAAGACCACGGCAAGCCATTTCCATTTCTTCCCCATGCCGTTTTTGATATAGTACATGGGGCCGCCAACCCAGTCGCCCTTTTCGTTGCGCTCTCTGTAGCGCACGGCAAGAACCACTTCGGCATATTTGGTAGCCATGCCCACCAGGGCAGTGACCCACATCCAAAATACCGCACCGGGTCCGCCCACCACGATCGCGCCGGTGACACCGGCAATGTTACCGGTACCCACCGTTGCCGCCAGGGCTGTGGAAACCGCCTGGAAGGGAGTCACCTCGCCCTTTCCGGCTTTTTGCCTGCCAAACATTTTTCCAATGGTATTCTTTACAGCATAGCCGAACTTACCAAACTGGATCAGCTTCAGTCGGGCAGTCAGATAAATGCCCGTACCCACCAGTAGAATCAGCATCCAGGGTCCCCAGGCAATGCCATTGAGCGTATCTACGATTCTCGTCATATCGTTACCCCTTTCTTTAGAACAGGCTTACCTGATTGGTCTCAGGCATGGAACCAAAGGCTCCCGCATCCTTGAGCATTTGGATATGGGTCTTGGAGACCTTCGGGCAGGCGATGGCAACCTCCTCAACAGATAAAAACTCCTTTCCCTCTCTGCCGTTCATCAGGTCCCAGGCGGCACTTTCGCCCAGGCCGGAAATGGCCACAAAGGGAGGCCGAAGCTTACCATCTTCGATTTGGAAGCGAATGGCATGGCTCTTATACAGATCAATGGGTAAAAACTCAAATCCACGGAGGTAATACTCGTAGACTACCTCCATGGTGGTCAGAAGATCCTCGTCCTTGGCGGTGGCATTTTCATTATTGTCGATGGCATCGATATTGGCCTTTACCAGGTCCATACCGCCGGTCATAAGCACCGCGTCAAAGCCGCCCTTCTGGCTGCGGCGATAGAAATAGGCCGCATAGAACGCAAGGGGATGGTACACCTTAAACCAGGCGATCCGGAACGCCATCATAACATAGGCAACTGCGTGAGCCTTGGGGAACAGATATTTGATCTTCTTGCAGGAGGTAATATACCAGTCCGGCACACCGGCGGCGATCATCTCCTCCTCTGCCCCATCAGGCAGTCCCCTGCCCTTACGGACAGATTCCATGATCTTAAAGGAACGCTTCTCCGGCATACCGCAGGAGATCAGATAGATCATAATATCGTCACGACAGCCGATGGTCTGATCCACCCTGGCTGTACCGGAAACGATCAGGTCCTTGGCATTGCCAAGCCACACATCCGTACCGTGGGTATAACCGGAAATTCGCACCAAAAAGTCGAATTTATC
>SVLB01000006.1 GCA_015068135.1 Oscillospiraceae bacterium
TTGGCAGCTTTCTGCTCCCGCAGGATCTGCAGCAATGTAGGTGTATCGTTCTTCTTATTTGCACGCTCCGGTTTTTGTGCATCCTCCGGAATGTACCAAGTTTTGCCGATAAGTTTTGCGTCGGCAATTCTGCCGTGGGCACAGTAATTCCGCACACTTCGTTCAGAAAGTCCCCATTTTTCAGCCACTTTTACGACAGATATATATTCCATAGTTACCTCTCGACTAGATTTCTTGCCATTATTATACCACATTACCGGCAAAATATCAACATCTTTTCTGTGATGTCATTTTTGAATATTGCCGTTAGTTTAAATGCATATGGGGCGATTTTGCCCCATGTGGTGGGCTATTATGTTTAAAGAACAAAAAACTAACACAGAAAGCGAGTTGATATATTATGGCTGAAGCATTGAAAATGAAAGTAGATACTGCAGGAAGCGAGACCTTCGAAAGTTATAGCCTCCCCGATGCGCGGGATGGTTTAACACCCAGACAACGCAGAATCCTTTGGGTTATGTATTTACGCAAGTTATCTAGTAGATCTGACTACGAAAAAACAATGTGGACATTTTTGGATGCAGGTGGTCAGTACGGCCCAGGAGAAGAAATGAATGATTGTTGGGGAGTTGGGGAATCCAATATCATCAATGACACGATTGTACAAATGACCCAACGCTATAATGCAGTGGCCTTGATTGAGGCAGGTCGCGGTAACTTTGGCGGATACGGAGAGGAACCGGCATCCCCCCGATTCACGGAAATTAGAACAAGTTCTGTTACAGAAGATACCATGCTGAAATATGTGAATCAAGCGACTGTGCGGCACAAAGAGGATGCTTACATCGTGGGAGGTAAAGTTCCTTTCGTATTGCCCTCTTGTATTCCCTGGGCTGTTGTTTTAGGAACGGATACGATAGCGGATGGATTTGTAAGTAAAATTCCCCCGCATAACCTAGGCGAAGTGATCGACGCAATGGTAGCAATGATTCAAGATCCCAATATGCTTCCGGAACGAGTCATGGACTATATTCAAGGGCCTGACTTCATCACCGGCGGTATTATCACAAATAAGCGCGACTTGGCTGATATGTATCGAAAAGGACGCGGGCAGATTCGGATTCGGAGAAAAGCACAGGTGAAACCTCCAGAAGGAAGAAAAAGAAAGTCCACACTGATATTTAAAGAAGCTCTTGTCACGGTGGCCGATGATCCGAAAGCAATTACAAATTGGATCAGTACGCTTGTATGGGAAAATATACTTCCTGGTATCGCAGATTTATATTTAATGGACTACGCTGAAATTGCCGTAGAACTGAAAGCTAGTGCCGATATCCTCAAGGTATTGGAATTGCTTTATCAAAAAACAGATCTTGAGACCGTTATCGATTATCATGCAATTCTGCTTTCCGACAATGAACCTGCACGAATGTCACTGTACAACATTCTCTCGGATCATTTGGCATTCTATCGAGATTTCCTGCAAAAGAAAAATGGCGTAGCACCAACAAATGAAGAAATGTGTCAGGAACTGCTTGCAATTAAGAAAAAGTACGCAAAACCTAGAAGAACGGAAATCATTGATCTGGTATAATATGAAACTCACCGGATGGGGCGATTTTGCCCCGTCCGGTGGGTTATTTTTATAGTGGAAACAAATTAGGAGGAGTGTCATAATGGCAAATAATTATGTGTACAGCAAAAGAAATGGCGATATTCCCGAAACAATGAACCTAGTGCTTGAGAAGCTTGCGCAAATAGCACTCGAAGATGCGCATAAGACAAGACAGTCTACAGGGTTCTTGGCTATCGACAAGTTAACAACTGGGCTAGCGGATGAAGACCTGGTTGTGATTGCAAGCCGTCCGGCAATGGGTAAAACGGCATTTGCGTTAGATATTGCCAAACATCTAGCAAAAGAAATATCCAAAACAACAGTGCTATTTTCTTTAGAAATGTCTAAAGAACAGATTGTCCGTCGCTTACAAAGAGCAAGCGGAAACGAACACAATATAGAAGGCAACCTTGTAATCTGTGATGATCCATGGCTGACGGTGAAGAAGATTCATGATATTTGTGAGAGCGTTGAAAACCTCGGTGCTATAATCATTGACTATTTTAATTTACTTGACGATCTGGCATATCACACAAATATTAAAGACCGATTTAGCCGTGCATACAATTCTAAGTCGCGGGGCCTAAAGCTTCTAGCACGGGAATTAAGCGTGCCGGTTATTTGTACGGCGCAGTTGGGTCGGCAAGTAGATTGCCGAGAAGATAATCGACCTGTTTTTTCGGATTTAAATAATTATGGTGCTTTGCAGCAGGATGCTGATCAGATTCTTTTACTATACCGGGATTGCTATTATAACTCGGAAACGCCGCTGGGTGATATCGCTGAATGTATTGTGGCGAAGAACAGACATGGAGATTGTGGCACAGTCCGATTGCTGTGGGACCCGGAAAAAGTAACATTTTCTGATGAGGAGGTAGTAGAATGAAAATATACATCATCAACAGAGGTGAAGTACAGCTGCGCTATGTAAAACTATACTTTCATGGAGAATCGAATGTCGAGTGCGTAGCTGCGGAATTTGATGAATTTCTAAGGTCAAATCCGGTGCAGTGTATTGTTTCCCCTGCCAACGCCTTTGGGTTAATGGATGGCGGATATGATCTTGCCATTACCCATTATTTTGGAGATCAGCTGCAAAAACGGGTTCAGCAGCATATTATCGACCACTATTATGGGGAACAGCCTGTGGGAACAAGCTTTATGATTGACGCGGGAAAAGAGGGTCGTAAATTGATTCATACGCCAACCATGCGAACACCGCAGCCAATCAAAGATCCGCTGGTAATCTACCAATGCATGCGTGCGACACTGATGTGTGCATACGAGAATAATCTGGATAGCCTTTTAATTCCCTTGTTTGGCGGTGGCTGCGGAGAGGTGCATCCAAAGTTAATTGCAGAAATGATGTGGAAAGCGTATAACCAAATTCATAACCCACCGAAGAAACTGGACTGGGACTATGTAGAGGAACATGAAATCTGCTTATAGGAAAGACCCACCGGATGGGACGAAAATGCCCCTTCCAGTGGGTTATTATTTAAGAAATAAAATCAGCCCAATATAGAAAGAAGGTTGCCTCCCATGTTGTATCTTCAAAGTTTCAAATTCCCCAACGAGCGTGAAGAAGTTAGATTTTTATACCCTGATGACAGAGATCAAGTTAGTGGACCCTTTAAGGATTTTCGAGCGCGAAGCCACAAAGGTTCGCTATATCCCTTTGGCGTTCTGGAACGTAACCGTCTTGGTCGTGTAAGTTTTGACCGAATTACTATTTTCTGCGGTGGAAATGGGAGCGGTAAAACAACTGCGCTAAATGTAATTGCGGAAAAACTAGGTCTTAGAAGGGATAGTATGTTTAACAGCGGACGTTTCTTTCAAGAATATTTAGATCTGTGTGAATTCGATGCCGATCTTGGCACAGATCGTTATGTCCGAAAGAAATTAGGAAAGGATGTTGCACTATATCTCCCAAACGACAGCAGGATCATAGTCAGTGACGATGTGTTTGCACATTCTATGAAGCAACGAAGAATCAATGACCATATTCATGGCGGAAGAGCCGACGCAGAAAAGGATTACAACGACTTGGTCATGAGTGGAGCAAATTTGCGTTCTTTGGAAGACTATGAACGCTGGAAAGTACGAAACGAAGCGTTGCGCAACAAGTCTGCCTTTATGCAAAAACAATTAGATTCTGAGGTGCCGGAACAATCCAATGGTGAAACGGCCATGATTTATTTTCTCCAGAGAATGGAAAATCCGGGCCTGTATCTATTGGACGAACCTGAAAACAGTCTTTCTCTGGAGAATCAAATGAAGCTTGTGGAGTATATAGAATCCTCAGCGCATTGGTTTAACTGCCAGTTTATCATTGCAACACATTCGCCGATTTTTCTGTCAATGAAAGGTGCAAGAATTTATGACTTTGACGAAAATCCGGTAAAGACCAAAAAATGGACAGATGTAGAGAATGTCCAAATCTTATATGAATTTTTCAAAGCCCACGAAAACGAGTTTAATTGATAACAGAAACGGAGGCTCTGATATGAACAGACAGATTGCCACTTACGGACTAACAAAACAGCAATTAATGCTTTTGGAGGCGGCGTTGCCAGAAGAATACGAATTGACAACAGCAGAGTGCGTGACAGACCTGATCGTTACCAATGCAGTTTGTAGTATCATAGATACATCTTCGTTGGATGACGAAGGCAGGCTCGTCTTGATTGCTTATGCCTTGGATGTAGGCGATCAGATGGACGGGACAATGGTTTGGTTAGGAGGCGTGGAGCCGCCTGCTCTATCATCCTTTGTTTGCTGTGACAGCTTTTTGGACTTGCTGACAGAGCTGGATAGTATCCTGACTCGTGCGCAAGTCCGTTACGATACCATGCAGATGTACGGCAGCGAATATGCGTATCTTCCTAAACACGCCATTGAGGAGAGTATAGAGGCAGATATCAATACTGTGTTACATCGCAAGTACGGTACAAATCCGGATCCGTTGATTGTGAAACGTATGCGCCAGGAGCTAACAGCGCTGCGGGAAGTGGATGCATCGCAAAATGCGTTGCAGGATCTGGCTGCGGTCTATGAGTTATCACGCTGGCTGAAAGCGCAGAACATTCCATTCTTCGTTGAGCATGTAACAGCCAGTGGGCTGATCCCCTATCTTTTGGATATCACCCATACCAATCCATTGCCGCCCCATACATTCTGTCCGAAATGCAAACAACTGCATTGGCATCCTACTTACAAAGATGGTTTTGATATTCCGGCAGCGGTTTGCCCCGACTGTGGTACAGACCTCATCCGAGACGGCCATGGTTTGGTCTGGCAGGAATTCTGCTGCGGTCCGATTCCTACATATGGTTTTTGGCTTCCGGCTTCAACGCAGGAGCAAATTAGCCGCTGGGTGGAAAACCATTGGCGGAAACAGGATTGGGAAACAGCGTGGGGCGCTGTACAGCGAGAGAATAGTCGTATGGATGCCGGTCCGTGTTACTTTATTTTTGCGTTGGATGAGGCGGAAATCAACCCTGATTTTCATCACCGAACTGTAACGGCAGAACAAACTGGCGAACTGATCCGATTAGTGGGTTCCAAGTGGCAAAACTACGACGGCATTGGGATGCCCTATCCTAAGAATGCGGCGGAGGCGCTTGCGGTCTATGCGCTTATGAAGGACAGCGGGACGTGGAATGGCTACGCTGAAAAACTGCTCCATTGTGGACTTGGGGTATCTGATTTGATCTGCTGTCGGGAAGATATCTTTTATTATCTTCGTGACCACGGATTTGTAGAAAAAGATGCTATTCGGGGTATGCATAGTGTCCGCAAAGGAAAAGGATTTCCTGTCATTACGGAAGAGATGCGAAATGCTCGCGATAAGTGGGTTTTGAAGCAGTGTGAAACCATCGATTATCTGTCATCTAAGGCGGCAGATTTGGAAAGATTGTTATTTCAGATCCGTGGAGATTTTGCACCTCCAATTAATTATTACGATGGCTTAGATACCGGTATTGATGCACTGGATAACAGTATTTTAGGCATGGAATCCGGAGAAGTGATTCTTGTTGGAGGCCGACCTGCTATGGGAAAGACCAGCTTTGCAAGAGGCGTGGAAAGACATTTGACCGAGCAAGGAAAGCGGGTCTTCTATTTTGACTTCGTGCACGACGAAAAAGAGGCACATAAAGACTTTGCGGACTTTGAACGGGAACTGCGGGAAAGCGAGGCTGATTTTGCTGTCTTCGATCATTTTCAGTTTTTATCGGATTATGACGAAACGGATGAAACAGCGGAGGCATTTTTCAAAAGGATTAAGTCGTTGGCAACAGAGTTACAAATCCCCATCATGGTGCTGCTTCACTTGAACAAGAATCCGGAAACGCGCCCGGATCCCAGTCCCGTCACCACGGACATCCCTCATGCGGAAACAATTCTGCCTTTTGTGGACACTGTGCTGCTTCTATATCGTCGGGCGTACTACGATCCCCTTGTGGACCGTAATACTGCTCGTTGCATCATCGACAAAGCTGCGCGCTGTCATTACAAGATCCTCTCGTTGCGGTGGGATGATGAGAATTACAGATTTACAGATTAAGGAGAAAGTATTATGGAAGAAATGATTCATGAGTTGCTCAAACGGTGGGAACGAGCGGCCTGTAATGGTATGGGAAACGACTTTCCGAAAGAGGAGTATTTCCTGGAACTGACAAAAGAAACATTTAAACTACTCTCGTGCTTTGATGCTGCCCATACGATCACCAATCCCGTTGCTCGAATTTTGGTTCTCATGCAAGAATATGCGGTGTATTGTTTCATTTCTGATAAAGCGCATAGCATTGAGATGTGGTCCATCGTCTCAGGTATCCTGTATGACTTTTTGAATGGGTTTGAACAATGCAGTTCTATTTATCCCAAGTTAAGACTTGGTGATGAGTACAATGTAGATTTCTTTGATTTTGATACCAACAAACTATCTGACATGAAGATGAACGACGAACCACCGTTCTAAAATATAATTCTTGCAGACTTCTTGAGATGAGGGACCTAATACTATTTCGGTTGCCAATCATACCCGAAATATTGGACACTTAAAGTGTTATCCTGTATCCTGGGGTGATGTAATATGGATTATTTATCCGCATTAAATGAAAAACAATTGGAAGCCGTAATGGCAACGGAGGGGTATCTCCGGGTGATTGCCGGCGCAGGCAGTGGGAAAACTAAGCTGCTGGTAAGCCGGTATGCTTATCTTGTAAAGGAGTACGGCATTAATTCTGCCAACATCCTCTGCGTGACCTTCACCAACAAGGCTGCCGGAGAGATGAAGCGCCGTATCCGCAGCCTAATCGGCCAGGAGTACGACACGTCGTTAATCTGTACATACCACGGGTTCTGCGTTCGGGTGCTCCGGGAGGATATTGAGAAGATTTTCTATCCCAAGGAGTTCCAAATCATTGACAATGCCCAGCAAAAGGCAATCTTAGGGGACATCTATCAGAAATTCGAGCTGAAGCTGGACCATGCCAGCTTTGAGAAGATCATCAAGCAGATCGCATTCTTCAAAGCTAGGCATCGCGACTATGTGGCAAAGATGTGCTGCACCGATCATTGTCAGATCGTTCCAGAAATCGCAACCATGGACGATCAGATCATTGAAGAATTCCTGCAAAAGCAGAAGCAGATCTATGCTATGGACTTCCATGATCTGTTGTACTTCGTGCTGGACATTTTTAACCGCTGTCCGGAGGTTTTGGAGAAATGGCAGGACCGGCTGAACTATATCCAGGTGGACGAGTTTCAGGACAGCTCCAACACGGAGATGGAGCTGGTGGACAGGCTGTCGGAAAAGCACAAGAATCTGATGATCGTAGGCGACCCGGATCAGAATATCTACGAATGGCGTGGCTCTGATGTGAAGTTGCTGGTGGATTTTGATAAAACCCACATTCCTACACAAACAGTCATTTTGAATCAAAACTACCGCTCCACACCGCAAATTCTTCGCTGTGCAAACACGCTGATTGAAAAGAATGTGTTCCGGCTGAAAAAGGACTTGTTTACTAAAAGCGGTGACGGTGTGCAGGTATACCATTACCACGAGAAAAACGAGTACGCAGAGGCAGACCGGATTATTGCCAATATCCATCAGATCCGCAAAGAGACCGGCTGTAATTATGCAGATTTTGCGGTTTTGTACCGTTCCGGTTTCCTCTCCCGGGTCATCGAAAAGAAGTTCACAGAGAACGGCGTTCCCTACGAGATTTTCGGCGGTGTGAAATTCTATCAGCGTATGGAGATCCAAGATGTTATGGCATATTTGCGGCTGGTGGCTTTTGATGACGACATTTCCTTTAAACGGATTGTAAACAAGCCTCGCCGGAAATTTGGCAGGATCAAGCTCCAGAGGCTTCTGGCACTGCAGAAAGATGGTGTATCTCTATTCCAAACTCTGCAGGACAATTTGGACGACCCCACCTTTAAGGGAAGCGGTGCAAAAGAGTTTGCTGCTGTTATTAACGCAGTGCGGCGGCTGCATCAAGCCATTCCCCTATCCGAGTGTGTAGAACGCATCTGCACAGACAGTGGATACGAAAAATACATCCGGGAGCTGGGCGACATGGAACGGTTTGAAAACCTGTCGGAATTCAAGCGAATCGCTTCGGAATATGAGAACAACTTTGGAGAACAAGTATCGCTGAAGGAGTTTATCAATCAGATTTCCTTGCAATCGGAGGATGACAGCGAGGAAGCCTGTGATATGGTGAAGCTAATGACCATCCATGCGGCAAAGGGCTTGGAGTTCCCTTACGTATTTATCATAGGCTTTTCAGAAGGTATCTTTCCCTCTGCCAAAACCATCGAGGAGCGGAAAAAGATGGGTTTGGAAGAGGAACGCAGGCTGTGCTATGTGGCGATCACCAGGGCAGAAAAAAGGCTGTTCTTGTTGGACAGTGAAGGATATACCCAAAACGGCAAACAAAAGCTCCCCTCCCGATTCCTGAAGGAGATCGGCGAGGAGAACTATATCCGTGTGGGTACTATCTCCAAGGAACTGCAGTATAATGCTGACCGTTATGCAGCCCAACTGTACGATGAGCCAGTAGTCACGCCACCTAAGACCGCTGGAGCAAGAGTGACCCATCCGGCATTTGGTGAAGGCGAGATTTTGGGTTTTGGTCGAAATAATAACAGCTACCGGGTGAAATTTGATAAGCTGGCAAGCGAGCGGGAGATTTCCGTTGATTTCTTTAACAAGCCCCGGACATTACCTCAAATACCAGCACCTGCTCCGGAGAAACCTGCAGAAATACCGCGGCCGATAGAAGAAAAAGTAGAGACACCCGCGGAACAACTGCCCCACCCGGTGGAAGAAAAATCGCAGAAAGAGAAATCTGCCAATAATCCTTTGTATGGTTATGAGCAAGTAGATGCATTTAAGTTACAAACCAAGGAGTCCAGGCAATCCTCATCAGAAAAGAAAGAACCTGTGAACGAGCCGCAACAGCAGCCGAACTTGGAAGATTACGATAATCTCTGGAAACGGGATGATGTGCCGAAAATCGGCTGGGTCTGCACCGGTGTTACAGATTTGGGTGAGCCTGTGGGCGTGTGTGAAATGTGCGGTCATCAGATCATTCGCTATGTCCACCATATGTATCACCCAAATTTCGGCAGTTTGGGGGTAGGCTGTATTTGCGCCGGCAAAATGGAGGGCAACATTGAACAGGCGAAGAAGCGGGAGCAGGATTTCAAGAGCAAAGAATCCCGGAAGGAAAACTTTAAGAACCGGCAATGGAAAACCTCTAAGAATTCCAACAGTTACTTAAAGATCAAGGATCACCTAGTAGTGTTGTATCATAACAAGAAATACGATACCTGGAAATATTCCTTGGACAATGTTTTCTGCCCGGAGATTTACCCCACCCGGGAAGAAGCTATGGATGCGGCCTTTGAAGCTTTGGAAAAACTCCGATAACGAAACACCACCTGATGGGGCGAAAATGCCCCGTCGGGTGGTGTATCCTTAAAGCAGGAAGTGAAAAACATTTCCGCCAGAAAAGATTTGTTTGACAAAACATATCATTTGGTAGATAATTAAATAAAAACGAAGGGATATAAACTATGGAACAATTTGATTACAATACATACAATGCGTTGGACGAACAGCTGAATGCATACTTTGCGTCTGTTGGCTTTGATGCAGAAGAGATGTGGGATATTCAATCGGAATTAGTAGGCTTATTCTTCGATTTTACGAATGTGGAGATCGAAGACTTTGCAGAAGCGAAAGCACTCATTCAACGGTTTGTGGAAAAGAGCAAAATCATCAAGGATGCCTTCTACTATCCTATTTCTCTGCAAGAATGCATTCAACTGTTGATGTTGATCGCGAATTATCCCGTTATTGAGGGAGATGAATATGAGGAGCTTATGAGCGAAGCGCATAAAGCAGTCTACATCTTCCACACTGCAACTAACCACGCTGGCGAATAATCAATCAACAACACCCGATGGGGCGAAAATGCCCCGTCGGGTGGTGTTCCTTTTATGTATTTTGCGTTGTATGCTATCAGTACACAACATCATCTGTCTCGATAATTTGGTAAACTACATTTTCCAAATTGGACTCTTCCACGATCTTCTTTTTAATAGGATCCGTACATATCGCCGGCTGCAGATAGATAACGGCCTTGTTATAGCGCAGATCCACACGTCCCATTGGATAATGATTATATTTCTTCCCATGGGTGACTTCCGTTGAAAGGTTTTCCCATTCCTTCTTGTGGTGTTTCTTAGGAACTCCGGGTGGTTCCTTGATGTAAATCAAATTTCCGTCTACGACCCAAAAAACGCCTTGCATGCATCGATTTGTAATAAATACATCGCAGTTTATCGCACCACATAAATGATCGTTGGAAGAAAATGCACAGCGCTTGCAACACCAGTAACAGATATACGCTCCGTCTTCCCTGTTAGTTTTAGGGTGTGGGCAAAAGCGTATTTGCGGGATGCGGTATTGACGGCCACATTTTCCGCAGATGTAGGAAGATGTAGTTTGATTCGTTTCTTGCGAACTCATATTGAATACCTCCTTTTCTTATGTCCTTAGACTATCACACCCGATGGGGCGAAAATGCCCCGTCGGGTGGTGTATCTTTATGGCAGGAAATGAGAAACATTTCCGCCAGAAAGGAGAGATACATATGAAAAAGCAAGTGTTGATCGCGGATGCAGATGAGCAGTTTCGTAATGAATTGGTAAAAGCTTTTGACGGCAACGAAGAATTTGAAGTAGTAGGAGTTGCGGTAGATGGCGAGGAGACTCAGAAAATGCTTCGAACAAAACGAGCAGACTATTTAGTAATGGATACGCTTATGCCTAAAATTGACGGATTGACCATTTTGGAGTATTTACGCCACATGTGGCACCGTCCTAAAGTACTGGTAACATCTGAGTTTATCAGTAAATATGTGGCGGTAACAGCGATGCGTATGGGTGCGCAACAACTGCTATATAAGCCCTGTGATGTTGATTTGATTATTAGGAACTTGCAGAGAATGGACAGGGGTGAAGCTGGCTGTCCCGTGGTTTTCCTTTGGAATGGTAAGCAAAATTTAGAAACACTGGTGACGAGTATTCTTCATGAAATTGGTGTTCCTGCCAGCGTTAAAGGCTACTATTACTTGCGTGAGGCAATTATGATTGCTGCTAATGATATGGATGTACTCAATGCTATGAACAATGTGCTGTATGCGGAAGTGGCAAACAGACTCCAGACTACAACAAAGAAGGTGGAGAGGGCAATCCGCGGTGCAATAGAAATTGCATGGGATCGAGGTGATTTGGATACTTTGCAACGTTTCTTTGGTTATACTGTTTCCAATACGAAAGGAAAACCAACCAACACGGAGTTTATTTCCCTCATTGCCGATCAAATCCGACTCTGGATGAAAGCAAATCCAGAGCAGTTAAAGTAACTGACACACCCGATGGGGCGAAATTACCCCATCGGGTGGTGTATCCTTATGGTAGGAAGTGAAAAACATTTCATCCAGAAAGGAGAAAACATGTGAAATATAAGGTTTTGTTTGCAAATGAAGATAGATTGTTTACATTTCTCAAATATATGATATGATAAAAATAAAGATTTTATCCTGGCAGGAGAAAGATATGAAAGCAAAGAGAGAAAGAATTACAAACTGGGTAATTTCGAAAGCAGTTCATGATATTGGTATTCCTGCTAATATCACAGGTTACTACTATATGATCGAAGCAGTGAAAATTGCGGTGGATAATGAAACTGCCGTATCCGGTATAACAAATAACATTTATGCGACTGTGGCAGAACGGTTTTGTACCACCGCAAGGCGTGTCAGTGATTCGATTGCCCGTGCAATTGCCATTGGCTGGGAACGCGCCGAATTGTATACCTTGGATAGCTATTTTGGGCATGATGCCTATAACGCTATCGCAATGCCTGCCAGTGAGGAATGTATACGTATTTTGGCAGAGCGTGTCCGTCTGACCTGCGAGAAGACTGATGTGGAAACAGTGTTTTCAAAGCATGCAATAGCAAGTAGTAACGTAAAGAATCAGGATCTGGCAACACGAGTATTAAATGAGTTGGCCGTTCCTGCCCATTTGAAAGGTTTTCACTATTTGGCAGATGCAATTGCCCTTGCTATAGATGATATAGATATAGTTTTCTCTTACTCGTTAAGCAAGGTTCTGTATCAGATCATTGCAGATCGATATAATACAACTCCCGGTCGGGTTGAATATGCGATTCGATATGCTATTGAAGCCTGCTGGGACTTGGGCGATCTTGACGCTTTGAAGAGTTGGTTTGAATACACAGTGAGTCCATGGAAAGGCAAACCTTCTAACGGTGAGTTCATTGCTATGATTGCGGATACGATCCGACGGAGGCTTGATTGATGTTAGATTCTACAAACACCCGATGGGGCAGAAATGCCACATCTGATGGTGTATCCTTAAAGCAGGAAGTAACCTTATATCGACAGAAGGAATGTGGTTGATTTTCCAGCGCAGAAAATATATAATTTAGATAATAACTAATCTACAGGAGGTATACATATGACAGTTTATGATTTAATACAGGATGAACTATGGTGCCAGATCTTTAGAAATTCAGAAGATTTTTTGTTGAGTGAGGCAAAAAATGAGAATGCAGATGCTATGCTGTTGCTGGCTATGTACTATAATTTTAGTGATTACCGCGACTATGAGAAGGCAATAGAATGGTATCAAAAAGCAGCGGATGCCGGTTGTGCAGATGGATACTACCATCTTGCTGAGCTCTATATTGACCATTACAGAGATCACGATAAATCAATGGAATATTATCAAAAGGCTGTTGATATGGGCTCCGCAAATGCAATGTTCGAAATGGGCCGCCGTTATTACAAGGGATTTCTCGTACCTGAGGACGAAAAGAAGGCATGGGCGCTTTTCGAGCAAGCAGCTCATTTAGGTCATGGCGAAGCTTGGCTGTGGCTGTCTGAACACGAGAAGGATGCTGAAAAGGCGCTCCAATACGCACATGAGGCATGCTACAAGTGTCTTGAGAATCAATGGTAATCTCCAATTTAGAGCAAACAATAGTTACAATAACACCCGATGGGGCAGAAATGCCACATCGGGTGTTGTAATATGGTGTCAAACATGATACACTAAACATGAGGTGATTGAAATGGCACAAACTGCACCGGCAAAGAAAATGCTCATTATGAACATCCTGGATATCCTGAAGCGATACACAGACGAGGAACATAAGCTGAGTCAAAAGCAGATCATGGATATTCTCTGGTCTGACTATGATATGGCTGCTGATCGCAAAACCGTTGCCCGGAATCTGTCAAACCTGATGGCGGCCGGTTACCCCATTGAATGCAGGGATGATGTGGCACGCACCTACATTAACAAACAGGGCAAGAAAGAAACCAGCTATATTCTCTCTGACTTCTACCTGGAGCGAGACTTTACAGATGCCGAGCTGCGGCTGCTGATCGATAGCTTGCTGTTCTCCAAGCACATCCCCTATAGCCAGTGCAAAGAGCTTGTGGAAAAGTTGGAGGGCTTGAGTAACCGATACTTCAAGTCCAGAGTGCGGTTTATCTCCACCATGGAGGAAACGAAGCCCAAGAATCCTCAGTTGTTTTACACCATTGAGATCATAGACGAAGCGATTGCCGCCGGCAAGCAGGTTGCCTTTACCTACAACGAGTACGGCACCGACAAAAAGCTGCACCCCAAGCGTGACCGGGAATACATCGTCAATCCCTATCAGATGGCAGCTACCAACGGTCGGTATTACCTGATCGGCAATTATGATAAATACAACAACCTTGCCAATTACCGCATGGACCGGATCACTAACATCCGTCTGCTGGATACACCGATAAAGCCCAAGGAACAAGTGGAAGGTGGAAAGAACTTTTCGCTTCCCAAGCATATGGCAGAGCATCTGTATATGTTCAGCGGAGAAAGTGTTCCCGTGACCTTCCGGATGAACAAGGATATTTTAAACGATGTGATTGATTGGTTTGGATCGAATATTATCTTCTCTGATGAAACTGAAGGTGAGGTAACTGCACGTGTTACCGTGAATAAGAGAGCGATGCGCTATTGGGCTCGACAGTACTGTGGTACCGTCAAACTCTTATCTCCTCCCGACTTGGTCGAAACAGTCAAATCCGACCTGCAATGGGCTTTGGAACAGTATGAGGTATGAAAATGAAAAAAGAAGCTAATGCAACTGTATTTGTACAGTATGAAACTCGCACTGCGTTTTCTGTCCCCGAAGGGGTTGAGGTCATTGGCAAAAAGGCATTCTACAAATGCAAGGAATTAAAGAGGATCGTACTCCCGTCAACCCTTCGCATCATTGAAGAAAAAGCATTCGAGGGTTGCTCTGGGCTGGAAGAAATAGAGATTCCCGAAACTGTTACACAAATCGGTGCGCGGGCCTTTTATGGTTGTAAGCAGTTGAAGCAAATCAAGATTCCTGGCGGAGTAACCAAAATTGAAAAATCCGTATTTGAAAACTGTTCAAGTTTGGAAACAGTAGATTTGCCCGACTCTGTTAATCAAATCCACGACCGGGCATTTATGATGTGTGAAAAGCTACACAGCATTAATATCCCAAATACATTGATTATGGTCGGCGATATGGCGTTTAAGAGATGCACAGAGTTTGATCATTTTCCGTTTTGTAAGGATCTTGAAAGCGTGGGCATGGAAGCTTTTTTGTGTTGCAGAAATCTAAAGGACATTTGTTTTTCCAATAAGCTAAAACACTTGGGTACACATGTCTTTTCCGGTTGTTGCCGCTTGCAGCGTGCCACGATTGCCGGAACCATAGATAAAATTCCAGCCTTTGCATTTTCGGGTTGTGCAGATTTGGTTGATGTAAAAATTCCGGATAGTGTGAAAAGCATTGAATTCCGTGCATTTGATAGATGCAAAAAGTTAGCAACCATAAATCGTCCACGCTCTTTGGAAAGAATAGATTCAACGGCTTTTGATGAAACCGGCATCAAGCGGAGTGACCTGTTATAACACTAACCGTCACTAACAGTAAAAGTGCCTCCATGTTCGCATATTGACACCTAATGATTTAGCACAGGCTGTAAAAGATGATTTGCAGAACGCGCTCAATAACTACCAAGCTTAAACAAAAATGTTTTGTCAATTGGGAGAAACAAAGAAGTTGTCTGTTACACGGAAAGATGTGACAGGAGACCCTCACTTTTGCGTCTTGGATTGCTGCCAGGTTATTCAGTACATGCCCGAATATGCAGCAGAATGCTTTGTCGAGGACGAAAGCAAAGACTTGATTTTTACCGCCTCCCAGTATGCGGTCAGAATTTTTCTGGAGAATCTTCGCAGTCATTGGCATTTTGATGAGTACCAACCCGTTCTTACCGACGAAATGGGATTCTGTGATGATGAGCGCGCCTACCCCTATAATGTTGAAACCGGTGACCTGTCTGACTTGCAAAAACTTGCCCAGTACCGCGCCTCCTGGGATTGAGTTCGCTAATAAAACACTCATAAACGAAAAAACAAAAGTGTGGTGTAAAAAATGCTCCATATACTGGAAGAAATTTTGAGCAACAGCAGTTCTGGAATCAAGAATAATGAAAGCACTTTTTTGTCTGTCATTGGCAGAAGCTATGATGAAGACTTGATTTCCCGAATAGTTGCATATTGCCTTGCAAAGGACACATCCCTTATTAAAAAGTTGATTGAACGCTATGTTCACAAACATTTGAATGACCAAGCACTTATTGATATTTCATCGATCAAAGATGTATTGGTTAGCCCGGAAAAGGCGATGGGCTTAGGTCGAGCTGATATTTTTGTGAGTCTAACAGATGCAAATAATCAAATGATTACCCTCACAATCGAAAATAAAATATATAGCTATGAGCACATGACCGGAGACCAATATCAGACACAGGTATACTATGATTGGGTAACACAACAACCCATGTATGCAGATGCAATTAATATTTTCTACTACTTGAGGCCGGATTATAATTACTCTGTTGCGCAATGTGCGGCTTTTGAGAATCTGTCTTATATTGATGTGCTTGGAATGCTTAGTGCTTGCGATGATGTCATTATTCGAGATTTTGCAACCCATATTAATTATGCACTGAGAGGTGATACTATGACTTTCGACCCTGTAGAAAAACTTTTGCTGAACAATTACAAAGCCTTTGAAGAAAAGCGGGCTGAGGCTACAAAGAAGGTAAAAGCATACCAAGACATGCTTATACAGAAAATCGTTGATAGATTAGATCTGGTAATCGTTGATTGGCGAAAACTGCAACTAGAAGGTAAACCGGATTTTCTCTGTGAGAAAGAGCATTACGGTGCTGGTATAGGCTCTTATCGGCTTTACAAAGAAAACTGGTATAAAGAAAATGAGCACTATTTTTATGTGGAAATAAAGTTTGAGTTCGGCTGTATGGATCAGATATCCTTTCAATGCACCTTGCGTGATGACGAAAAAGGAAAGCATGATCATAGCGTTCCCAAGTTCCTTTATAACAATCCCGATATCAAAATTGCAGAAATAGACGGAAAGTATCGTGTGATAGAAAAGCAACCTTTTTTTGTCGAGGACTGGGGTTCGCCTGCTTGGGAAACACAGTTTGTTGAGGCGGCAGTACAGTATTTGAAGTCGTATATGGTGCGTATGGATCAGGTGTTTGCAGAATATCAGAATTTCAAAACAACTGAAATGCAAAAAAACAACACTTAGGAGAATGATCATTATGCAAGAATATATTTGGATTCTGTGCGAAGAATTAGATCCGACGGAAAGCTTTGATGAAACAAGAGCAAAGAATATTTGGACATTTAATGATTTTGAGGCAGCAAAGACCGCTCTGCGGCAGCTGATGCGCACCAGAGCCTGCACAGAAAACAAGGTCTTTGACGGAAAAGGCGGGATCCGTGGCTTGACAGAACGGATTCAGGAAGCAATTAGCTGGGGAGAAAGCGATCTGGAACATGACGGTCGTGCAATTTTGAAGGGCTTGCACGATATGTTTATAGAGGGAAAACCATTTCCGGCAGAGCACGATGAAGGAATTGGCTGGTCGGCTTTTGGGTTCGATTGCTGTTACGATCTAGACGCCTATGGTGAATACTATTTCTCTGTAAGTGGTGATGGTGGCGGTATTGATCCCAGAATCTACATCAACACCTTCCAAATGGATGATCCGGAAAAAACATATATCTGCCGTTTGGACTGCAAATTTGACGAATGGGATGACGAAGACAACGGCTTCTGGGCTGTTACATTAAAGCGCGCAACATTAAACCAGTTTCCTTAATCGCGACAACTTGATGTTGATGCCCAACTTTTACCCCATCGGGGATGGTAGAATGAAACCATTGCCGATGGGGCACTTTTTCCGCATAGCTAATGATATTGTTGAATTACCGCAAATTAAAGGAGGTAATTCAAAATACACTTGCATTTATCCCAGCGCGGGTATGCTGTATTTAAAAAGTTTTCATAATTATCTTGAGAAACGGGGCGTACTGTGTTATAATTGCTTGAAATACAGCTTGAAGGAGCATGAGATAATATGAAATTAGGTATCGTAGGACTGCCCAATGTGGGCAAATCCACTTTGTTCAATGCCATTACCAATGCCGGTGTACCTGCCGACAACTACGCCTTCTGCACCATCGATCCCAATGTGGGTGTAGTTTCCGTTCCCGATGAGCGACTTTCCTGGCTGTCCGATTTCTACAGCCCCAAGAAGACCACCCCTGCGGTGATCGAGTTTGTGGATATTGCCGGTCTTGTGAAGGGTGCTTCCAAGGGTGAAGGCCTGGGCAACAAGTTCTTGAGCAATATCCGCACCACCGACGCCATCGTCCATGTGGTGCGCTGTTTCGAAGATTCCAACGTCACCCATGTGGAGGGCAGTACCGATCCTCTGCGTGATATTGACATCATCAACATGGAGCTTGTGATGGCCGACATTGAAATGGTGGAGCGGCGCATCGACAAGGCGCAAAAGGCCTGCAAGGGCGGCGACAAGAAGTTTGTCCATGAAGTGGATCTGTTTACCGAACTGCTGGCTCATCTGAACGAGGGCAAGCTGGCCCGCACCTTCGACTGCTCTGACGATGACAGGGCACTGATCGCCACCTCCGATCTTCTGACCCTGAAAAAGACCATTTATGTGGGCAATCTGGCAGAAAACGAGATCAACGAGCCGGAAAACAACCGCCACTACATGGCGGTCAAGTCCCTGGCTCAGGAGGAGGGCAGTCAGCTGCTCCCCATTTGTGCCAAACTGGAAGCTGACATCGCCGAGCTGGACGATCCTGATGAGAAGGCCATGTTCATGGAGGAGCTGGGGGTCACCGAAAGCGGCTTGGACAAGCTCATCCGCAGCTCCTACGCCTTGCTGGGCCTGATCTCCTTCCTGACTGCCGGTACGGACGAATGCCGCGCCTGGACCATTAAGAACGGTACCAAGGCTCCTCAGGCTGCCGGTAAGATCCACACCGACTTTGAGCGCGGCTTTATCCGTGCCGAGGTCATTGCCTTCCAGGATATGAAGGAATGCGGCACCATGGCAAACGCCAAGGCCCTGGGCAAGGTCCGCAGTGAGGGAAAGGAATACGTCATGAAGGACGGCGATATCGTCAACTTCCTGTTTAATGTGTGATGAAACAAAAATTTCGGGGCATTGGTGCCCTTCTCCTGGCGACCCTCATTTGGGGCAGTACCTTTGTGGCCCAAAGTGCGGGTATGGACCTGATCGGTCCCTTTACCTTCCAGGCAGTACGCTGCTTTTTGGCGGTACTGGTCCTGGTCCCGGCGACCCTTTTCTTTGAGCGAAAAGATCTTGGCAATTTCATTGCCCGATGGAAGGACCCTCAGCTTTGGAAAGCAGGACTCCTCTGCGGCGGTGCGCTGTTTATAGCCGCTGGACTTCAGCAGGTGGGGCTTGTGTATACCGATGCGGGAAAAGCCGGTTTTATCACCGCTCTATACATCGTCATCGTTCCCCTGATCGCTATTTTCCTGGGCAGAAAGCCTACTGTACTTACTGTCATTTCTATTGTGATCGCCGTTGCCGGTATGTATCTTCTGTGCTGTGCCGGTGCAAGCGGCATTCAATTGGGAGATGTGTTGCTTCTTCTGTGCGCGTTTGCCTTCGCGGTCCAGATCACCTTGATCGACCGGTATGTGGACAAAGTGGACAGTCTGCGGCTCAACTGCATTCAGGCTTTGGTCACCGCGGTGTTGTCCGGGCTGTTCATGCCCTTTGAGACGGTGGATATGGGACTGATCCTGCAGTGCTGGCTTCCCATCTGCTATGCCGGCATCGGCTCTATGGGCATTGCCTACACCCTGCAGATCGTAGGTCAGCGGCATTTGGATCCCACCCCCGCTTCCCTGCTCATGAGTTTGGAATCGGTATTCGCTGTGGTATTCGGCGCACTGCTGCTGAATGAAACCATGACATTCTGGGAGGCTTGCGGCTGTGTACTGGTTTTTTCCGCTGTGATCCTGTCACAGATCCCAACAAAACGAACTGCTTGTTAATTGTACGCCATAAAGGAGGAATTATCATGCGACCTTTGGAAGGATTGAAAGTAATCGAAATGGGTGTATATGTTGCCGCACCCGGTGTTACCCGTCTTTTCGCCGACTGGGGTGCGGAAGTCATTAAGATTGAAGCTCCCACAGGAGACAACGCCCGGATCGGCGGTTATTCCATCCATTTGCCTGCAAGGCCGGATTGCAATCCCACCTTTTCCCTCCCCAACTCCGGTAAAAAGCTGATCAGCCTGAATCTGAAGACCCCTGAGGGGATGGAAGTTATGGAAAAGCTTTTGGCCGATGCGGACATTTTTATCAGCAACAACCGATACGGCGGTCTGTCCCGGCTGGGCCTGGACTACGAAAGTCTGCACGCACGGTATCCCCGTCTTATCTGTGGGTATGTAAACGGCTACGGATTTGAAGGTCCGGACAAAGACCGCCCCGGATTTGATATGACCAGCTTTTGGGCAACCAGCGGCATTCTCAACGCCATGCGCGATCCGGAAAATCCCCCTCGTTTCCCGCCCCCCGGTGTTGGCGACACCGCCACTTCGGGTATGCTGGCGGCAGGTGTTTTGGCGGCAGTGATCAAACGGTATTCTACCGGTGAGGGATCCAAGGTAACCACCTCTTTGATGGCCACGGGCATTTGGTGCAATTATTCCCACGTCACCGCAGGTCAGGACCGGAAGCTTCCCGATACGCAGGAGCCCTTCCGCACCCCGTATCCTTTCAAGCAGTGGAAAAATCCCTTCTATCATGTATACCGATGCAAGGGAGAACGGCTGTTCTTCCTTTTGGGTGGATCCTACGGAAAATTACCGCTTACATTGGAAGCCTTGGGACTTGACGATCTGGTCGGTGATCCCAGATATGCCAACCATGCAGCCATGCAGAAAAACAGCGACTACTTATATGACCGCATGATCGAAAAATTCCTGGAAAAGACCGCAGAGGAATGGAGCGAGATCCTTCAGCCCCTGGACATCTCCTTTGAGATCCTTTCTACCAACTGTGATGTTTCCAAAAGCGAGCAGGCTTGGGCCAACGGTTATCTGACCCATATGGAATTCCCCGACGGAAACTCCTATATCGCCCCCAACACACCCGTGGATTTCTCCGATTGCGAGAAGGCCCAAAGCCGTCATGTTGGTGGGATTGGCTGTGATACCCGGCAGGTTTTGGCCCAGCTGGGCTACACACCGGAGCAGATCCAGGAGCTTTTGGGCCGGGGCGCTGCAATAGAAAAGTAATTCAGCCAATATACAAATAATCGCACAAAGTTTGCAAAGCAGATGCAAAATTTGTGCGATTATTATTATTCTCTTAAACTTGTGTCACAGCATTACAATGCCTTCAGTACTTCCAAAAGGAAGTTCCAGGTGCGTTCCGTGGAGTCGATCTCCAAAGCCTCCCGGCTGGTGTGGATATCGTGCATATTGGGTCCGATGGACACGCAGTCCAGGCCCGGAAGCTTTTCACTGAGCAAGCCGCATTCCAGCCCCGCATGGATGGCTACCACCTGGGGAGCCGTGCCGTACATCCGGGTATAGATATCCACCATGGTATCCCGCAGAGGAGAGTTTTTCCGGTACTCCCAGGCAGGATAATCGCCCCGCTCTTCCGTAGTGGCACCGTAAAACTCCGCCACCTGGCGAAGCTTTTCCAGCAGTTCCTTTTTTTCCTGCTCCACAGAGCTTCTCACCGCAAAGGTCAGCTCCAAATTATCGGACAGCCGGGCAATGCCCAGGTTCAGGCTGGTCTGCACCAAGCCCTCAATATCCTGGCTCCAGGTCTGCACGCCATTGGGAACAGAATTGAGCAGTGCGATCACCTTGGCAGAGTCCTCTGTAGAAAGGGCATTGCCTCCAAAGGCCTCCACATCGTCACCCCGGACGACAGCCTCCGGCTCGTCGTATTCCTTGCGGATACGCTCCTGCAAAGCGGCGGCAACATCATTGATCCGCTCGATATACATTCCCAAAGCAACCAGGGTCACCGTGCAGGAACGGGGAATGGCATTATCCTTGGCACCGCCCTCCAGCTTGGTGATGCACACGGGCATCAGCTTTTGGACCTCTCCCAAAAACTCCCCCATGACCTTATTGGCATTGGCTCGGTTTTTGTGGATCTCCACACCGGAGTGACCGCCCTGAAGACCTTCCACAGTCAGCTTTACGCAAGGGCCGTAGACCGCCCGGCGGGAGATGGGAAGACGGATAGCGCTTCTGCAACCCCCTGCGCAGGAAACTGTGAATACGCCCTCATCCTCAGAGTCAATATTGATCATAGTTCGGCCCTTCAAAGAAGACAGATCGATCCCGGTGGCGCCGTCCATGCCGGTTTCTTCATCCACAGTCAGGATCACTTCCAACGGCGGATGAGGAATGGTCGTATCCTCCAAAAGCGCCATGGCAAAGGCAACCGCTATGCCGTCATCACCGCCCAGGGTCGTCCCCTTGGCAAAAACCACCTTGCCGTCATGGGCAATATCCAGTCCATCTGTCTGCAGATCCAAAGAACAGCTTTCGTCCTTTTCGCAGACCATGTCCAAATGCCCCTGAAGGATCACCGGAGCGCGGTCTTCATAGCCCCGGGAGGCCTTACCGAATAACAGCACATTATTCAGTGCATCCTGCACAAATTGGATGCCCTGGCTTTTGGCCCAGGAAACCACGTAATCGCTGATGGCCTTGGTGTTGCCGGAGCCGTGGGGAATGGCGCACAGCTTTTCAAAATGCGCCCAAACCCTTTCGGGGGCAAGACCTGCCAATTTTACTGCTTCCATTTTTTGTCTCCTTAAATCATAGGTTCTTCCAAATACTGTTCCCAGGGAAGCGCCTGCTCATGCTTTTTCAGTCCATAGGCTTCCCGGATACCCTCGCACACCATGATCAGCTTCTTTTGAAGCACCGGGCTTTGGAACAGCTCTGCATTGTCCGGAAGCATGGCATGGTAGAAGATCCGGGCACGGTCCTCTGTGGGAAAGGCCATGGCCCGCTTATCGGTAAAATAGCGCTCCTGGCCTATCAGATAGGTATCGTCCCGCTGGGCAGAGACCGCATAGTCGTAATCATAGGAAAAGCCATTGGGGTTTTCGTCATTCCAGTATTCCAGGTCCCGGCTGTTGCCCAAAATATGTGTGTCCACCGCCCAGCCGAAGCCGGTCAGAAAGGCCTCCTGCATATCCGCAGACAGGGTGATTGCCACATGGCAGTCCCGATCATGCCAGAATTGGGCAAAGGTCTGCCCGTCCTGAATATTCTTTACCAGATCCACACAGAATTTACCGTTTTGCACCGTATCGGAAATAAATCCCTCCGGAAGCAGCGGCAGTACCTTCTCCAGATCATCGAGCATAGTGTTGATCACATCCACCCGATATTCCCGGTCCACCGCAACTGTGCCGTCACTGCAGATCTCATCATACACATGGACAGAAAGGCCGTACTGCTCTTCCAAGGCTCTTGCCCGGGTCTTGCACTGTTCCAGTCCTTCCTGATCAGGGGTCTGATCGGTATAATAGGGAATTTGAATGGTTTCTTTGGCGGTCAGCTCTGTGTCGGCGGTAAGATCCCAGCGGTAGAGGGTGTTATCAGCCAGGATCCAAACCTGATCCTCAACCGGAGCGATCCAGGGATCCCTCACAGGAAGCGTTGCCTGGGCTGTCAGCTTACCGTCCTCCAGGGAGTAATGGCAAAGGCTGCCCTCCTTCCAAAGAAGCAGGCCTTCCATTCCGGGAGTCACGATTGCCTGGGACAGATCGCAATCCAGCGCCCAAAGCACCTGCCCGGACTTTTGCATTAGGGTCACTTTTACACCGTCTTCCGTACCCGTAGTCAAAATCCGGTCACCGTAAACCGCCACAGCGCGAAGGGTCTGATCGTCATAGACGGTCCGCCCGTCGTCGGTAGCGATCACCAAACTATCCTCCTCTGCTGTCAGGAGCAAGGTCTCTCCACCAGCCTGAATCGGATGCAGTTCTTCATAGGTATGCTCCCGCAGCAGTCGTGTCAGGCCCGTGGACATGTCCAGGGCGAAGACCTTTCCGGGGGTGCAGTAATAGATCTGTTTTCCCTGGGGATCTATTACGGGCTGTCCCTGGATGTCTCCCGGCAGCTTCCAGCTGATCCCCTGGGGAATCCCGTAGGTATAAGTAAGCAAAGTGGTATCGGACTGGGCGCAGGCAAAGCCCTCCTCCCAGCCGGTCAGCACGGAGAACACATCCTTACAGGAGCCGGTGATCAAACCGGTTTCCGGGTCCATCAGCCACAGAACCCCGGAGGCCTCCAAAAGGGCAACACCGTCCTTATAAGGGTAAACCTCCCCAAAGCTTCCGATGCCCCACACGCTCAGATCATATCCGGTCACGCCGGGCTGAGGCTGTTCTGTCATAAGTGCCACACCGTCGGGCAAGTCTGTCCCGGTAGCTTCGGTGGTTTCTGTAGGTACGGTGGCTGTGGGTTCCGGCGCAGTCTCTTTTGCGCAGGCCGCAAGCATCAGCACTGCCAAAATCAGGGGTAACAGTCGTTTCATAATCACTGCCTCCTTGCCAAAGTGTAATCATCGCCCTGGCGGTAATATGGGCATCGGCTATGCTGTTTGGATACGAAGAAACGGTAGACCTCGTCTTCGTCCAGATCCATTGTACAGAAGTATTCCTCATACTCCTCGTCATAATCGTAATGCCAGCAAGTTTCGCAAAGGCTATCCATCATATCACAACCTGTCCAAATAGCCCTCCACATCAAAGGGCTTTAGTTTTTCATCCTTGCGCAGATACAGCGGATGGTGGGGATGTCCTTTTTTGCTGATGGCACCGGCACAATACCAGCCGGCGCCCAGTTCCTGCCCCACCTGAAGCATATCCCGTAAACACATGGGAAGGTAGTCCCGCTTTTCAATGATCGTACCCCAGGCCGCCCAAACCGCCGGTTTCGGAGAAATGGAAAGCACATATCGGAAGGCTTCCAGGTTCTCCCGGTGCAAGATAGGATTGCAGTTTTTTTCCATTGTATCCGGGTCAGTCGCCCGTTGGGCATAGACATTGAACATGATAAAGCTGTCAAAGCCGTTCCCCAAAGCGATCCGCTCCACGGATTTGAGGGTGTTGTCCAGATCGCCGGGCTGGGCTGTGGAGGGATTGATCCCAATGCAGATCAGAGGATTCTTCCCCCGGGTACCAAGGATGTACCGGTATTCTGAGTAAAAATTGGGGGCATAGAGCCATTTTTCAATATCATACTGATCATTGGGAGTATTGGCTGCCTTCAGAGCCTCCTGAAACGTCACCAAGGACAGCTCCGCTGTGGTTGAACCGGGTATATGCATGTTTACACCTCCACCGGGGGAAACCAGCAGCTGTTTTGGGGATCAAAAAACGGACAGTCCTGCTGCTCCCTCCCTGTTTGGCGAAGCCAGTTATAAAAAGCCTTGTCCATAAAAGGATACACGCCCACCATGGACGATTGCAGGGTCACGGTCTTGCCGTCATCCATGTGCAGTTCAATGAGAACATTTCCCATGCCGGTATATAGCTGCTGTCCCTGGATCTGTTTGTATTCATAGGTAATGCTTCGTCTGCCAAAACGGCTGACCAAAAAAGAATCCGCGTCATAATAGATGCCAAAGGTCAGGTAATAGGTCAAAAGTCCCGCAGCCACTACAGCCAGCAAAGCCCCAGCCCCAAACAGGACCCAGCCCTGGCTCTTGACCGTGAACATCGCCGCAGCACCCAAGACCCCGATCACCACACCGATGGTGGCATAGCGCTTGGCAGGCTTGACCTTCAGGCCGGAGCGATGCTGCTTTTTTCCGCGAAAAAGCTTACCCAACCCCTTGTCCGCCAGGTAGCAAAGTCCCAAAACGACGCCGATCAATATAAAAAACGCAATATATTCCATAGCTTATGCTCCCGGTCAGGCCCACAGAACCAAGTCCACGGGGATGTCAAATTCCTCGGTTTCCAGCCGGTCCATTACCTGAAAATCGTAGCACAGCGCCACCGTGGGATGGTTGGGCTCTGAAGCCAAAAACTTATCATAAAAGCCACCGCCATAGCCGATCCGATGTCCCTGGGGATCAAAAGCCATTCCGGGCATCAGCACCAATGCCTCGGGATCCCCTGCCACCGGTCCGTCTGCAATGGGTTCCGGGATGCCTGCATAGCCCAAGCTCACCTGGGACAGATCTTCCATGTAAATAAAGCGCATTTCCTCTCCGTAGACCTTGGGGACGGCCACACGCTTTCCGTCCTCCAGTGCCTTTTGGAGCATGGGGACGGTACGTACTTCCTGATTATAGGGCAAGTAGCCATAGAGGGTCTTTGCCTGGCGGTATTGCTCCGATGCAAAAAACAGTTCGGCAAGTGCCTGGCTTTTGGATTCGATCTCCTGGGCCGTCATGGCACGCTTGCGTTCCCGGATCTGTCTGCGCAATTCTTTTTTATCCATTTTCTTCTCCCTTCGTGACCTTCCGGAACATCCGGAACCAAAGGATCACCGCCGCCTGACCGGGAATTCCTAAAAGAAACAGCTTCCAGAAATTCCAGCCGGTAAGCACCAAAACCGACATATAAATACTCAGAAGGCTACCCCAAACGATCATGCTGATCAACACCTGATTCCAGCGAAAATCGCCCCAGGCAGAGCAAAGACTCAATAAAACGATAGCATTCACAGGAACCGCGTAGAAAAAGGCCAGCCAGGATCGGCTTACATCCAAGGAAGAAAACACAACAAAGGCAAGAAGCGCCACAAACCACACCAAAAGGCTGGAAAGGGCTAAAATGATGCGCTTGTCTGCTTTCCGTTTCAGGGTCTTTTCCACCGCTTTTTCCATGACTCTTTGCACAGGTCCGGAATTGGCGGGCAATGCATTGGGATCCACCAGCAGGTCATTTACCGTAACGCCAAACAGCTCGGCAAGCTGCACCAGGGTGGGAAGATCCGGTGCGGACTCCCCTCTTTCCCATTTGGAAACTGCCTTGTCTGAATAATTCAATTTTTCTGCCAACCCCATTTGGGTCAGACCCTCACGCTTGCGGTATGCCACAATATTCGCGCCGAGATTTTGCTTGAGCTGCTCGTCGTTCATATTCCGCCTCCAAAACAATATTTGGAATCATTATAGCATAGAAATATGAATTTTTCAACCATAACAATAGCCTCCCTCTGCTGAGCAATGTCGTTACGTTTGTCTGTCATCCGGTGGATCACTGTACAGACATAACTTGGAGGCATTGCTCAGCAGAGGGAGGTTCTTCGTTTTTATCAGTCTTCCGGGAATAATAGCTCGGAGCAGTATTTGATGATGGCACCCCGGGTAATGATGCCGATAAAGGCTGCCTTGTCGTCCACTACAGGGACAAAATTCTGGTTGCTGGCTCTTTGGATCAGGTCACGCATATTGGTGGTGACCTTTACGGGAACATGGTCCTTACGGCGGTTGATCTCCATGATCTTCCGGGCTTCTGCCTGGCGCATATCCATATAGCACATATTCTTCAGTGCCCACAGCAGATCGCCTTCCGTGACTGTGCCCCGGTATTCCCCCCGGCGGCTCAGGATCGGAAGGGCCGTATAGCCCGCACTTTCCATTTTTTCCAGGGCCTGCCGGATGGTATAGTCATCGTAAACGAAGGCGCACATGGCCTTCGGAGTCAGGAAAAACAGTATGTTATTCATGGTCGCTCCTTTTTGGGATTAACTGGACATTACTTTCTCTGTCCACTAACATTATAGCATAAGAATCCTAAAAAGAGGATGAAAAATATTGAAATTTTCAAATTTTTATGCACAAAAAATCCAGGTAAACTTTGTGCAGAATGTATAGGTGTAGAATTCTACCTGAGGTAGAATTCCCCCTCTCCTTCCCGAATACCTATCAAACTGCTCGGTAGGGTGTAAAAATTTCCATCTTGTGTTATGCTGTAAGCCGAGGGGAATCGAACCCCGACAGCCCCACAGCGGCTCTTTTGTTTGCATTTTTCCTTATCCTCCTCGGCTTGCGCCAGCAAGCCTTCGTCGTCTGCGCAAACATCCAAAGCAAAACTTCTCGCTGTGGGGTGCTGCGCAGTTTTCGGAGAGCCGCTTTTCGGCAAGACAAGAAAAATCACGAAGGGAATACCCATTGGTATTTTCGAGGGATTTTCCGCAGTATTGGCGGAAATCGGCCTCCGAAAACCTATCGGTGTTCAATTCCCCTCGGCTTAAAGGAGGTTGCCCCCATGAAAAAACGAACAAAACTTGCCGACCGGATCCTTCCCGATTACTGTAAAGGGGAAGAGATCATGAACACCGTCACCCATATTGCAGGAGGCGGCATTGCCATTGCGGTACTGGTACTGTGTGTGATCCGTGCGGCCATAAACGGTACGGCTTTAGCCATCGTTGGTTGCAGTATTTATGGATTCTCTATGGTAGCACTGTATACCGTTTCCAGCGTATATCACGGACTGAAGCGCAGTAAAGCCAAAAAGGTCATGCAGGTCATTGACCACTGCACCATTTACATTCTCATTGCAGGGACTTACACTGCCGTCCTGGCCTGCGGCATTATCCCCATTGACCCTGTCATGGGTTGGAGCCTTTTGGGCGCGCAATGGCTCCTGGGGTGCGGAGCCGCTGCGCTGACTGCCATCGACCTGAATAAATATCGCTACGTTTCCATGACCATGTATATCTGCATGGGCTGGTCCGTGGTGATCTGCATTCCTCAGGTTTTGCAGGCAATGTCCGGGGCCGGATTTGGCTTTTTGCTGGCTGGAGGGATTGCCTATACCTTGGGTGCAGTGCTCTACGGCATAGGAAACAAAAAGGCCTGGTTTCACAGTGTATTTCACATTTTCGTGATGCTGGGAAGCGGGCTGCAGTTTATTGCCATTTATTGTTACGGGATCTAATTTTCATGACAGCGTAAAGAGGCGCTGCCCGGGGTGGGCAGCGCCAAAGTTTATATAGGATCAGTTTTCAGGAGCAGTCCAGTTCAGAAGCTCGGTGAAGCCCCAGTTGGAAACAACGGTCTTCTCCTCATCGGTGAGCATCTGCTGAATCGCCAGGATCTGCGCATCGGAGTAGTCGCCCAGCTTCTCATTGATCATGCCCAGCATGGACTTCATGGAGTAGCTGACCGTGGTGGACTTGAGCTCCTCCCCTGCCTTCAGGGTCAGGAAGCCTTCCACATTCACGTTCACATCACCATAGTTGACAATATCAAAGTTTCCGATCAGCAGGGAGAATTCCTTATTGCCGTCGTAATCCTTCATGGTCACGTTTCTGGTAACCACATTGTCAGAGCCTTCCAGGTACATCCGGATGCCGAAGCCATCCAAATTGGCCTGAACCTTCTCGTCGCCCACAAAGCGGAGCTTGTAGCCAAAGCCCTTGTTGCCGGTACGCAGGGTCAGCTTGGTAACGCCAACATAGAAGCGGTGGAAGGAATACGCGCCGTCTTCCACAACGGTCAGGTAGCGATAGACATTGCCGCTGGTAGAAACGCTTCTGACAGACTCTGCAACGCTGCCCTTGCTCTCGGCAGACAGCTTCAGGGTGCCGTAGCCGCTTGCGCACTCGTAATCGTTGGTCTTGGTGTCCATGCCGTAAAGGGTCACGCCCTCAGCAATGGTCACGGAGCCGGTAATGCTGTGACCGGCCAGGTCAATATAGACATTCTTGGCAACGGTAACATCCTGAGCGATATCCTGCAGAAGCTTCACGTACTCGCCCTCAGCGCAGGCTTCCAGGGCCTTATCCAGGCTCAGGTAGGCGCGCAGGCCGTCATAGGAGCTGATCTGGCAGACAGCAGTGGGAGCAGTTGCCTCCAAGGAGGAGTACAGAACGCTCTGAACACCGGGAGCGGCGGTCTTCTTGTAGAAGCCGACAACCTGACCGCTAATGTTGTTGTTTATACTGGTGTATGCGCGCCAGTCAGTCTTATTGTAAACGCCAAGGTAACGGTCGCTTGTACCGTCGGTGCTCTTCAGGTGGTCATTTAAAACTGTCCAGTACCGCTCGGTATTTCCAATGCGCATGCCATTGTTATCCTTGATACTGTGCAAATACTTACCACCAACTGTAATAGCGTACTCAGTAACATCTCCATTGGTTACGGGAGTAATTGTAAAGCCATAGTTAGAGGTATCACCCTCCGCCGGTGTTGCAGTATCATTGGCAACGGTAACTTCAATAGCCAAAGGCGCACCCTTAGAATTGCGTTTATCCGAATCAGTAGGCATTGCATAGACCGTTCCATCGGATGCTGTCATGGTGATCATGATCTCATCAGCAGAAGTGATGTTGGCAAATTCGATCTTAGTCCAGCTGATGATATCGGGGCCGATGTCTTCGTAGGTGTAAACAGGGTACAGGGTGATATTGGCAGTGGGCTGGTAGGCGGTGCCGGGTACCATATACGCGGGAGCCTCGTCGGTCATTTCAATGAGGGATTCCGCCCAACCCAGGAACGTATAGCCCTCGGCAGCGGTCAGCTCAGGCAGAACGATGCCCTCACCGTAGACATAGTAAGCATTGTCGATGGGAGCGACACCCTCAGGCACTGCAAAGGAAACCGTGTAAAGGGAGAGCTGCTCCGTATAGGTGTCGCCGCAGGCAGGACACACATAGGTGGTAAAGCCAGCCTGACCGGGAGTGGGAGCGGTCACGGTAGCCTCATGATCATGGCCCAAGGCCTTCTCAACAGTACCGCTCTCTACGATTGCACCGCAATCAGCGCAAACGGTATCGCCGGTATAGCCGTCTTCGGTGCAGGTAGCAGCCTTGACGTTCTCAAGCTTTGTGTTGGTATGGGTGCAAGCGCCCTCCTCCACGGGGACCAGGGCGAGATTGTGCAGCTGAGTGCCGGCATACCAGGCAAAATAACCACTGGACGCAGCTTTATTCAAAGAGAGCACACGGGACGGCGTGTCTTCGATGGCAAGGGTCACAGTGCCGTCATCATTTACGGTCAGAAGCAGCTTATCTGCCTGGGCCTCATCTACCAATGTACCGGAGTTATCGCTGGTCCAAGCCAGATACTTGCCGTTATCATCGGTCACATAGTAGGTGCAATCGTCATTCATCTGCAGGGTGAATTTCTTTGCAGGATCTGCAACAGCGCTGGAAACGACTTCAGGAAGTACTGTCAGCCCGGAGTCTTCGCAAAGATATCTGGGCTTCGTATCCAGCACATTGGTCATGTACTGATAGTTACCGGAATCGCGGATCGTCGCAATGTAGTAAATACCGGAGTAGTCCACAGGGGCATCACCGCAGCGGGTACAGACCTTATTCACGTAATCGTGACCCAGGGCAGGGATGGTCTCACGGCTTACGGTTTCCTGGCAGTCAGCGCAGGTAACGGTGGTGGAGCCGTCATTGGTACAAGTAGCATCTACCGTTTCAGTGGTAGTGTTGGCATGGGCACACTCTTCAATATCGCCGGAATCATCCGCTTCTACGGGAATAAGGAAAAGATTGTTGCTCTGCCCACTTCCATACCATGCAAAATACTTGTTTGAAGCTGTGCTATTCAAGGCAAGGATACGAGCTTTATCAGAAGTAATCTTAAACTGAACTGCCCCTTCCGAACCAATGGGTTCCACAGTGATCTTCTTTGCGCTGTTAGCATCCGTGCCAAAAGCACCGGAGTTGCCGCTACTGTGAGTAAGATACTTCCCATCAAAATCGGTGACATAGTAGCTGCCATCTGCATTCTTTGTCAGAGTAAAAGTCTTGTTCTCTGCAACAGCATCTGCCGCAATGGACTCAGGAAGCTTAGTCAGACCGGAATCTTCTTCCTGATAACGCTGGGTAGAACCGGAAGTAAGGGTATTGGTCATGTACATATAATTGCCGGAACTACGCTTAGCGGCAATGTAGTAGGTGCCGGAGTAATCCTCTGCGGCAGTTGCGGTCATGGCAACGCCGGACAGAAGACCCAGGCACATGACCAGTGCCAGGAGCAAGGATACGCTGCGCTTGAGTGTTTTCATAAAGAGCATCTCCAATCCTATATTTTGTATTCTTTTTCCAGTATACTACTACATGTTGATAAAAGCAAGTGCCACAGACCATATTTTTGCATTTTTCTTAATTATTTCTGAAAAATTTCCTGGTTACAAGAATCCCTCTGCTTTTCCGGCAGTAAAATCCAGTTTATCATCGCCTTCCCCAGGAGGAAGGCTATTGCGCAGCAAATTGCTGTTGCAAATTCCCATGCT
The DNA here is from genome assembly GCA_015068135.1 of Oscillospiraceae bacterium. Classification (GTDB taxonomy): domain Bacteria; phylum Bacillota; class Clostridia; order Oscillospirales; family Oscillospiraceae; genus Faecousia. The sequence goes on from SVLB01000006.1 coordinate 31,918, forward strand.
CTTATATTATAATAAGGCAAACGGAAGGAGTGACGATTATGTGGAACAGAAAACTGTGCGTGAACATTACCGAGGCAGATCCCATGCCCCTGGAGCAGCAGTTGGAGGCTGTAAAGTATGCCGGGTTTGACGGATTCTTTGTGGTCTGGCAGAAGGATATCGATATGGAAAGCCTCTGTCAAAAGGCAAAGGAGCTGGAACTGGATTTTCAGTCCCTCCATGCTCCCTGGGGAAAATGCCGTGCCATGTGGCGAGAGGATGAGGCCGCCGCCCGGGAGGCTGTGGCAGAGCTTATGACCTGCGTGGAGATCTGCGCCCAATACCGGATCCCTATTTTGGTGGTCCATGCCATCATCGGCTTTGCGGAGCCTCCCGCTACCGACATGGGGATCCCCCGGTTTGATCAGGTGGTAAACCTTGCTGAGGAAAAAGGTGTACAGATCGCCTTAGAAAATACTGAGGGCGAGGATTATTTGCAGCTTCTTTTGGCGCATTACAAGGGCCGAAGCTCCGTGGGCTTCTGCTGGGATACAGGACATGAGCTGTGCTATAACCACTCTCAGGATCTTTTGGCCCTCTATGGGGATCAGCTGATCTGCACCCATCTGAACGACAATTTGGGCATCAAGGATTTTTCCGGTCAGATCTCTGTAACGGACGATCTGCATCTTCTGCCCTTTGACGGGGTGGCAAACTGGCAGGATATTGCCATGCGCCTGAACCGCCACCATTACAGCGGTCCTTTGACCTTTGAACTGAAGATCCACAACAAGCACGGAAGACCGGAAAACGCCCCTTATGCACAAATGGGATACGAGGCCTTCCTGGTGGAGGCTTATAAGCGGGCTTGTCGGGTTGCATATCTGTGTATGGGTAAATAATCCCCATTGTATTTTTCTGATATTATTGTTATACTGATGGCATAGAAACAAATCGGAGGTTTTAACCATGAAATCTATCCGCGAACTGTATAAGGTCGGAAAAGGTCCCTCCTCCTCTCACACCATGGGACCGGAACGGGCCGCAAAGCTTTTCCGCGAGCGGTATCCTCAGGCTGATGCCTTCCGGGTCATTCTCTACGGCTCATTGAGCAAGACCGGTGTAGGCCATGGCACAGATCGGGTGATCCGGGAGGTCCTGTCTCCCCTGCCCACTGAAATTGCGTTTTCCCAGGAGGTTTTGGAGAACTCTCACCCCAACACCATGGATTTTATCGCCCTGAAGGAGAATACTGAATTGGGGCGTCTCCGGGTGGAATCCATCGGCGGCGGTGACATCCGCTATCCCGGTCAAAGCGCATCGGACTCTCCGGATATTTACCCAGAAAACTCCTTTGCCGAGATCGCCGATTTCTGTAAATGGCGGTATATCGAAAAGCTCAGCGATTATGTGGAGCTGAACGAGGGTGAGGAGATCTGGGACTTCTTAATGGAGATCTGGCAGATCATGAAGCAATCCATTGCCGACGGACTGGCCGCAGAAGGTATTCTTCCCGGCGGTCTGAAGGTCCAGCGCAAGGCCAAATATCTCCACGAGCATTTCCGGGAGAATCTTGCCTCCGGCATGCTGGAATTTAAGCAAATCGCCGCCTATGCCTATGCGGTCGCCGAGCAAAACGCGGACAACGGCACCATCGTCACCGCCCCCACCTGCGGTGCCTGCGGTGTACTGCCGGCAGTTCTGAAATATGCCCAGGACACCAAGGGCTTTTCTGATGAGCAGATCATCCGGGGTCTTGCCACCGCCGGTATCATCGGCAGTCTTACCAAACGCAATGCCTCCATCTCCGGTGCGGAGGCCGGCTGTCAGGCGGAGATCGGAACTGCCTGCTCCATGGCCGCCGCCGCGCTGGCTGAGCTTTACAATCAGAATCTGGATCAGGTGGAATACGCCGCAGAGGTAGCTATGGAGCACCACCTGGGTCTGACCTGTGACCCCATTTGCGGTCTTGTGCAGATCCCCTGCATTGAGCGCAACGCGGTAGCTGCTATGCGGGCCATGAATGCCTGCAATCTCAGCTACTTCCTCACCGGTTCCCGGAATATCAGCTATGACATGGTCTGCCGTGCCATGCTGGAAACGGGAACCAGCCTGAATCACCGTTTCCGCGAGACCAGCGAAGGCGGTCTTGCCAAAATCTACGCAAGAAAGAGAACGTAAGCAATGGAAAACATTAAAAGCAAGCTGGGCTTTATCTGCGATATGGACGGCGTGATCTATCACGGCAACAAGATCCTCGACGGGGTTGCGGACTTTGTGAACTGGATGCAGGACAACAACAAAAAATTCGTGTTTCTTACCAACAGCGCCGAACGGACGCCCCAGGAGCTGAGTATGAAGCTGGCCCGGATGGGTCTGCAGGTATCGGCAGACCATTTTTACACCAGTGCCATGGCAACAGCGGAATTTCTCCACAGCCAAAAGCCGGATTGCACCGCCTATGTGATCGGCGAGGCTGCGCTGACCAAGGCCCTATACGACCATGGGATCTATATGAACGATGTAAACCCCGACTATGTGATCGTGGGAGAAACCAGTACCTACAGCTTTGAAAAGATCACCAAGGCCATCAACCTGGTCCTCAAGGGTGCCAAGCTCATCGGTACCAACCCGGACATCACCGGTCCTGTGGAAAACGGCATTTACCCTGCCACAGGAGCCCTGATCTCCCCTATCGAGATCGCCACCGGCAAAAAGGCCTATTTTGTGGGCAAGCCCAACCCTTTGATGCTCCGTCACGGTCTGCGCAAGCTTAACTGCCATTCCCAGGATATCGCTTTCATCGGTGACCGGATGGATACGGACATTATCGCCGGTATTGAATCCAATGTAGATACAGTGCTGGTACTGTCCGGTGTGACCTCCATGGAAGATATCGACCAATTCCCTTACCGCCCCAAGTATATCGCAAAGGGTGTGGGGGATCTGATCCGTTAAAATAAGCCGTTATGAACGCATTTTGCGTTCATAACGGCTTTCCATTTATCGATACAACGGATACTTTTCACAAATCTGCGCCACGGTGGCTCTGACTTCGGCTTTGGTGCCTTCAAAGTCACGGGCAGTCATGGCGATGCACTTTGCGATCTGCTTCATCTCCTGGGCGCCCAGGCCACGGGTGGTGGCTGCGGGGGTGCCGATCCGGACGCCGCTGGTAACAGAGGGCTTCTCCGGGTCGCCGGGAATCGCATTCTTATTAAGGGTGATGTGGTTTTCGTCACAGCGCTGCTGCAGCTCCTTGCCGGTAATATGCATAGGCCGCAGATCCGCCAGCATCAGATGGTTATCGGTACCGCCGGTGACCAGGTCGAAGCCCTCTTCCAAAAGGGCCTGGGCCATGACCTTGGCGTTGGCAACTACATTGTGGGCATAGTCCTTGAAGGAATCCTGGGCGGCTTCCTTCAGGCAGATGGCCTTGGCGGCGATCACATGCTCCAAAGGACCGCCCTGGGTGCCGGGGAACACAGCGGAGTTGATCTTCTTGGCAAACTCCTCACGCCCCAGGATCAGGCCGCCACGGGGGCCTCTGAGAGTCTTGTGGGTGGTAGTGGTAACGATATCCGCATAGGGAACGGGGCTTTGGTGGGCGCCACCGGCCACAAGACCGGCAATATGGGCCATATCCACCATAAATACCGCACCGACTTCATGGGCAATGTCCGCAAAAATGGAAAAATCAATGGCACGGGGGTATGCGGAAGCACCGGCAATGATCAGCTTGGGATTACATTTTTTGGCCATATCCCGGATCTGATCGTAATCGATCAGGCCTGTTTCATGATTGACATCGTAGCTGACCACATTGTAATACTTACCGGAAATATTGGCAGGGCTGCCGTGGGACAGATGTCCACCGTTAGCCAGGGACATTCCCATCATGGTATCACCGGGCTGCAGGATCGCCAGCTCCACTGCCATATTGGCCTGGGCGCCGGAGTGAGGCTGCACATTGGCAAATTCCGCACCGAACAGATCCTTGGCTCTCTGGATACAAAGACTCTCCAGTTCGTCTACAAACTGGCAACCGCCGTAGTAGCGCTTTCCGGGCAATCCCTCAGCATACTTATTGGTGAGAATGGAGCCCATGGCGGCGATCACCGCAGGAGAAGCGAAGTTCTCAGAAGCGATCAGCTCGATGCCGTCCTGCTGACGGACAAGCTCTCGCTGCATCATGGCAGATACTTCCGGGTCAAAGCTTTCCACAAAGCCAATGGAGTCGATGGGGCGTGAATACATAGGAAATTCCTTCTTTCATTTTGGTTTTCCCAAATAAAAACGGACAGCTCTACTATAAATAGAGCTGCCCATATACCTATCATATAGCTTGCAGCTCCGTCCTTTTGCCTGAGAGATTCGGCTTTCGCCTTGCACCTTCGGCACACAATTAAATGTGATTCTCCGGAGAGTCCTCCACCCTTCAGTCCTACCTGCGTTCGCAGATACCTGAGACTGTTAATCCTTCGGTGGGCCATGGGCCACTTTCCTGAAGGGTTTCATAGGTTTATTTGGTTATGTATACAGTATACACAATTTTTCGCATTTGTCAACGGATATTCGGCATCAAATTTTGTAACAGTTTTTTCCGCTTTTGTCTTTCCCTGTAAGTCAAAATATGATATGATAAAATATCATACGAAAAAGGAGAATATATATGCTTCTGATCAAAAACGGTTACATCAAAACCATGGCCGGTCCTGACCTGGAACAGGGCTGTGTCCTCGTGGATGACAACGGTAAGATCGCCGCTGTAGGCACAGAAATTGCCGCCCCGGAAGGCGCTTCCGTCATAGATGCCCAGGGCAGACTGGTGACTCCCGGCTGTGTGGAAGCCCACTGCCATATCGGCCTGCACAATGAATCTTTACGCTGGGAAGGTGCTGACTACAACGAGTCTTCCGATCCCATCACCCCCCAGATGCGTGCCATCGACTCCATTAACCCCATGGATGGCTATTTCGCCGATGCCATCCGGGGCGGTGTTACCTCCGCCTGCGCAGGTCCCGGCAGCGCCAACGTGGTAGGCGGTACCTTCGCCGCTTTCAAGCTTTACGGAAAACGCATTGACAAGATGATCATCAAAGAGCCCATCGGCATGAAGTGCGCCTTCGGTGAAAATCCCAAAAACTCCTTCGGTCAGAGCGCCAAGAAGGCACCCAAGACCCGTATGGCCGTAGCCGCCCTTTTGCGGGAGCTTCTGTTCAAGGCCCGGGAATACCAGCAGCAAAAGGATGCCGGCAAGGAACCCAAGTTCGATATGAAGCTGGAGGCCATGCTCCCCGTTATGCGCAAGCAGATCCCCCTGAAGTGCCATGTCCACAGAGCCGATGACATTCTCACCGCTATCCGCATTGCCAAGGAGTTTGATGTTAAGCTGACCCTGGATCACTGCACAGAGGGCCATCTCATCGCCCAGGAGCTGGCAGAGGAAGGCTATACCGCCTTCTGCGGGCCCACCCTCTCCAGCAAGTCCAAGCCGGAGCTTCGCAATAAGAGCTTCGAGACCGCCGGTGTACTTCACAAGGCCGGTGTTCCCATCTGCATCGTTACCGACGCACCTGTGATCACCCTGGAGAATCTGCCCATGTGCGCAGGACTGGCGGTTGCCGCGGGTCTTCCCTACGAGGAAGGCTGGAGAGCCATCACCATTAACCCTGCGGTTGCCACCGGTATTGCTGACCGGGTAGGCTCTCTGGAGGTTGGCAAGGATGCTGACCTGGTAATCTGGACCGCCGATCCCCTCACAGCTGTCGGTGCCCATGCCGCCGTTACCCTGATCGACGGCAAGGTGGTCTACGAGGATCAATAAGGAGGATCGCTATGCTTTTGATCAAAAACGGACATATCAAGCCCATGGTCGGGGAAGACCTGGAAAACGGCTGTATTCTCATAGATGATGCCGGAAAGATCGCCGCTGTGGGGAAGGATATTACAGCCCCCGAGGGCGCAACCGTCATCGATGCTCAGGGTCGTTTGGTAACCCCCGGCTGTGTAGAAGCCCATTGCCACATCGGTCTGCGTCAGACCTCCCTGGGTTGGGAAGGCTCTGAGATCAACGAGTCCTCCGATCCTATTACCCCCCATATGCGCGCCATTGACGGCTTTGATCCCATCAACGAATTTCTTTCCGATGCCATTCGGGGCGGTGTTACCTGCGGTTGTGCCGGTCCCGGCAGTGCCAATGTGGTAGGCGGCACCTTTACCGCTGTGAAGTTCTGGGGTGATCGGATCGACAAAATGGTTATCAAAGAAGAAGTAGCCATGAAATGCGCCCTGGGTGAAAACCCCAAAAATGTCTACGGACAAAAAAAGAAAGCCCCCAAGACCCGTATGGGCTCCGCCGCGCTGTTCCGGGAGCTTTTGTTCAAGGCCCGGGAGTATCAGCAGCAGAAGGATGCGGGCAAAGAGCCGAAGTTTGATATGAAGCTGGAGGCTATGCTCCCCGTTATGCGCAGGCAAATGCCCCTCAAATGCCACGCACACAGAGCGGACGATATTTTTACATCCATTCGCATCGCCAAGGAGTTTGATTTGAAGCTGACCCTGGATCACTGCACTGAGGGTATGCTGATCGCTGACGAGCTGGCCCAGGAGCCCTACCCTGCCCTGGTCGGTCCCTTTTGGGGCCCTCGCAGCAAACCGGAGCTGAAGAACAAATCCCATGCCACTGCCGCTGCTTTGCATAAGGCCGGTGTGAAGGTGGCGATCATCACCGATGCCCCGGTGATCCCCCCGGAAAAGCTTGCCTTCTGTGCCGGTCTTGCAGTGACAGAGGGTCTGCCCTATGAGGAGGGCTGGAAGGCCATCACCATTAATCCCGCCGAGATCGTCGGCATCGCCGATCGGGTGGGCTCGTTGGAGGTCGGCAAGGATGGTGACGTGGTCATTTGGACTGCCGATCCCTTGCGCAATGTCGCCGCAGAGGCATACATGACCCTCATCGACGGGAACGTCGTTTATCAGGCTGAATAACGTATTTTCGCTGTGGGGACACCCCTCCGGGGCGTAAAAAAATCGGCACATAAGTGCCGATTTTTTTGACTAGATGGGCTTTTATGGCAGTGACTATATACGTTATTACACAACGTTTGTCCGGTCTCGGGCAATTTGCATCAGTTCACGTTCCGCCGTCATTTCGCAGGGGTAGGGGTAGGATCTTTCACTTTCCGAAAAGCATTTACGGTACTTTCTTGCTGTATCCCGGTCTTTTTCATACAAAAGCGCCCATGCATACTGGGTTCTTAACACACTGGGATGCTTCGACATAGCTTTTTCAAAACGCCGCTGTGTCTTGTCCCGCAAAGCAAGAAGCTTTTTATCATCACATGCACCGATCAGTTCGCAATAGATCCGGTCGCAGGTCATCATGCTTCTGTGCAGACCCACGATCCCCGCATCCATGTGCAACAGCTTTTCCATAAGGGCATCTGCTTCTAAAAAACGGTGCTCATCCATGAGCCGACTGCAGGCAAAGACCCCCAAGGTGGCTGTAATACTGTTGCGCATAGCCTCATCATCGGGAACCGTGAACCATTCTTCGGGCATATCCTTGATCCGAACCCCTTGGCAGATCTTGCCGTTGGCCTGAAGCTGGATCCACCAGGCACGCATAGCCTGAGGGTTACGGCTCAGGGAAATGGCATTGTAGCCATCGTTATCCACAAAACCCATACGCATGGGAATGCCGTTGGTCAGTGCATAGGCAAAGCCGATGACCGCAGACATCAGAAGAAACTCAGAAACAAACAGCATCCAGGGCAGGACCAAAAACACCAGAAGGCATATCAGTGCCACTGTAAAATTCAGGATCGAACCGCCCAAATTGTACAGTGCTACCGGGATCTTGCCGTTTTTCATGGCAGGGGGCAGCATCAGGCATTGCCCGCCGGTGCCCGTCAGGGTCAGGTGCTTCAGGCGCAAACGCCCCTCCACCTTTACCAGCATCAGTCGTCCTACCCGGAAGGAGCAGAACCGGTATCCGGTCAGAAGTCCAAATAACAGATGTCCAAGCTCATGGATCACCGTATGAGCAAGCATGGCAATCGCCATGCTCACCAACAGGATCCCAATGTGCAGTACAAACGTGGAAAATTCAGCCCCTGCCATGTGCAGACCCAGTTGGTCTGCCGCCAGGTAGCCGCAGAGGGCACCGCAAGTCACATAAAAGCAGATGAGCACCAGCAAATACCAGGGAAAGCCTTCTCTTTTTTTCACGGGATCACCCTTCCGGAATATTTTTCATAGTCAGACCGATGCGCTTGCGCTTTTCGTCCACTTCCAGAACGCACACCTTTACGATATCGCCCACCTGGACCACTTCGGAGGGGTGGCGCACCTTATGCTTTGCCACCTGAGAGATATGGACCAGTCCGTCCTGATGGACACCGATGTCCACAAATACACCGAAGTCGATCACATTGCGCACCGTGCCGGACAGCACCATTCCGGGCTTGAGATCCTTCATCTCCAGCACATCCGTCCGCAAAATAGGCGCAGGCAGATCCTCTCTGGGGTCCCGACCGGGCTTCATCAGCTCCTTGGCAACGTCCTGCAGGGTGGGAACACCCACACCGCACTGCTGAGCCAGCGCTTCCGCGCCCAATTCTTCGATCTTTTGGGCAAGCTCGGAAAGCTTGCCGCCGGCAATATCGGCTTTCGAATAACCGCACAGCTCCAAAAGCTTTTTGGCGGCATCATAGGACTCCGGATGGACACCGGTATTGTCCAAAATTTCCTTGCTCTCCGGCACACGGAGGAAGCCTGCGCACTGCTGGAAGGCCTTAGGTCCCAGCTTGGGAACTTTCTTCAGCTGGCTGCGGCTGGTAAAGGCACCGTTCTCCTCCCGGTATGCCACCACATTTTTGGCAGTGGTGCCATTAAGACCGGAAACCTGCTGCAAAAGGCTCACAGAAGCAGTATTCAGATCCACGCCCACAGCATTGACGCAGTCCTCCACCACGCCGCCCAAAGCCTCATCCAGCCGCTTTTGGGGCATATCGTGCTGGTACTGACCCACGCCGATGGCTTTGGGATCGATCTTAACAAGCTCTGCCAACGGATCCTGGAGCCGACGGGCAATGGACACGGCACTGCGCAGATTCACATCGTAATCCGGGAACTCCTCTGCCGCCAGCTTGGAGGCGGAATACACAGAAGCACCGGCTTCATTGACGATCATATAGCTCACACCGGGAAGGTTTTTCAGCATCTCCACAGTCATGGCTTCCGTCTCCCGGGAGGCGGTGCCGTTACCGATGGCAATATGCACCACACCATGCTTGCGGATCATACCGGAGAGGATGTGGATAGCCTCCTCCTTTTTCCGCTGAGAAAAGGTGGGATACACCACATTGGTATCCAGCACTCTGCCTGTGCTGTCCACCACAGCCACCTTACAGCCGTTGCGGTATCCCGGGTCCAGCCCCATGGTCACGAAGCCCTTGACAGGTCTTGCCATCAAAAGAGGCTTCAGATTCAATGCAAAGTTAGAAATGGCAGATTCTGCCGCCCGGTCCGTCAGGGTATTGCGCAGTTCCCGCTCCGCACTGGGGGCAATGAGCCGATTGTAGGCATCCTCTGCAGCGGCACGGACAAAGCTCGACACATACATGGTGGGCTTCAGCGCGCCTCTGCACACCAACGCCTGGCCGGTCACACCGGGAAGCAACGCCTCCACCTTCAAAAAGCCTTCCTTTTCGCCCCGGTTAATGGCCAGGATCTGATGATTCTGCAAACGGGATACCGGGGTCTTAAATTCGTAATACAGCTGATAGACGCTTTCTGCCTCGGGGTCAGTGGCGCAAACCGTCACAATAGCTTCCTTCTCCATTTTCTCGCGGAGGGCCTTGCGGATGGAAGCATCATCGGAGATCATTTCTGCAATGATATCAGAAGCGCCAGCCAGGGCATCTTCCAGGGTTTCCACACCCTTTTCCGGGTCAATATAGTCCTGAGCCAGCACATTGGGATCCTGCCCGTCCTGCTCATAGATAGCAAGAGCCAGGGGCTCGAGCCCCTTTTCCTTGGCAACGGTGGCACGGGTGCGGCGCTTTTGCTTGTAGGGGCGGTACAGATCCTCCACCTCTGCCAGGGTTGCGGCGGACAGAATGGCCTGCTCCAGTTCTTCCGTCAGCTTGTCCTGACCGGAGATGGAGCGGATCACCTCGTCCTTCCGCTCTGCCAGATTCCGCAGATACTGCAGACGGGTCTCCAGGTTGCGAAGGGTGGTATCGTCCATGGCTCCGTGCATTTCCTTGCGGTAACGGGCAATGAAGGGAATGGTGTTGCCCTCATCCAGAAGGGCCACCACGTTATCAATATATTCCTGCTTTTGGCCCAGCTCCTGGGCAAGCATTTCATTGATGGAAAGCATAGCATTCTCCTTGTTCATAAGATATGCTCAGTATACCACATTCCGCCAAAAATGGCAACGAAACATTTTTTACAGGCACTCAGTATTCCTACACAAAAAGATTTGACAAGCAGATAATCTATTAGTATAATATAACTAGAAAACCATTGTGAGGAGGCATCTTTATGGAAAAGAAAATCATCACCATCAGCCGTCAGTTTGGCAGCGGTGGCCGTACCGTCGGTCATCAGGTCGCCGAGAAATTGGGCATTCCCTTTTATGATAAGGAGCTGGTGGATCAGATCGCTCTGGAGTCCGGTTTCTCCGCCAAGTTTGTGGAAGAACACGGTGAACACTCCCCCGGCAAGAGTCTCCTTTCCTACGCCTTTGCCCCCCAGGGCATTCCCGGCGTGATGAACGGCCTTTCCACTGCAGATTTTCTGTGGAACATCCAGTGCAATGTGATCCTGCAGCTGGCAGAAAAGGGCCCCTGCGTGATCGTAGGCCGGAATGCTGACTATATTCTGAAGGATCGGGAGGATACTCTCCACATCTTTGTCCATGCGGACAAGGAATTCCGGGCAGACCGCATCGTCCGTCTGTACGGCGAATCGGAAAAGAGCCCCCAGTCCCGTTTGAACGAAAAGGATAAGCGCCGTAAGGTCAATTATCAACATTATACCGGCCGCACCTGGGGCGATGCCAAGAATTATGACGTCACCTTCAACACCGGTATGCTGGGTGTGGATTATGTATCCGATATCATCGTAGACATGGTCAGACGGAGCCAGGAAAAGTAATACATATTTCATAAAGGCTGGGGTCAGGCGCATTTCCTGACCCCAGCCTTTATGATAAGATCTGAATTATTCTTTTTCATCCGCAATGTGGATATTCACACCGTTGACTTCCACATTTTCATCGGCGCAAATCAATATGTACTTCACGCCTCCAATGATCCGGGTTTCGATCAGGTCGCTGCGCTCGGGATTGACCTTGATGGACACATCCGGGGTATTGATCTCGAAACGCTTGTTATTGATGATATTCTTAGGGTGAAGCTGGGCTTCCGCGCCAAAGACCTCATCAAATTCCACACTGAATTTGGAAAGATTCTTATCCGGCACCGCACAGGTAGCCAAGGCATCCTTGATCTGCTCCTTGGAGATCAAAAGAGGCTCCGGTACACGGCTTTCTTTATGCATATCGATGGCCTGGCGCAGCTGGTCATGGACGGTCTGCACCACCTCCAAGTCGCAGGAATCCTCCAAACTGGTGGTCAAAAGTGCCTCAAAAGACTTTTTTTGCTCCACTGCAGCCATAGGCGCCTTGCATTTGAATAGTGCATCCACCACTGCCTCGTGATTGTCCTTAGGGCTATGGGTATAGAACAGCGCATTATAAATGTTCGTTGCCCGGTTATCGAAGGCCGGGAACAAAAAGCCCAGCTCCGGGGCGCCTGCCACATTGGCAACCCCTCCGTCATGGAAGGCCTTTTCCTGGGGATCGTAGCGCAGGGTGGGCTTGGTCAGCTTTACAGGACAAATGGCGCACAAAATGTAAGTAAAGGTCTCGCTGGAGGCATCGGCCTGGGTTTCATCGTCCCGACTCTTGAAGGGCACATCGTATACATCGCAGCCCAACAAGATCAGATAATTGTCATCAAAATGGACAGAGTCCATGATCTTTCGGTACAGAGCTTCCCGGGCTTCCCCATCCTGAAGCTTGGAATTGCGAAGCTGCATAAGCAGCTTATGCTCTTCGCTGTCCGCCACCTGGGAGGTCTTAAAGGTGATGTCAATGAGATTCTTTCCCAAAGAGCCGGAAAGGACCCGTTTCAGTGTGGCAAAATACTTTTCGCCCTCGTTTTCGGGCATGGTACCGGTTCCCTGGGAGAATTCAGAAATGATCTCCTTTTGGGTATTGATATAGCACCCATAGATGGTCGTAATATTACTGCGGTCCCGGCGCACTCTGCGCCGCAGCTCGCCAATTTCTTTCTCGTTCATAGGTGTTTACGCCTCGTCGTCCCAAAGGCAGTTCCAGTTCTGAATGAAGTACTCAATACCGGAATATACCGTGGTGACCACTGTCACACCAACAACGATCCAGTTGGTGATCTCCACCTGGGGAAATACGATCATCACGCAAAGGCCCACCATGGTGCTGGCGGTCTTGACCTTGCCGCTCCAACCGGCAGCAATGACCTTACCCTTACCCACAGCCACCAGGCGCAGGCCGGTCACCGCAAACTCACGGGTCAAAACGATCATCAGCGCCCAGGCAGGAAAAATGCCCCACTCACAGAAAATCACCATAGCCGCAATGGTCAGAAGCTTATCTGCCAGGGGGTCCAGGAATTTACCGAAGTCACTGACCTGGTTATATTTCCGGGCAATATGACCGTCAACATAGTCGGTAATGCTGGCAATGATGAACACTGCCAAAGACGTATATCTGAGGACCAGGTTCGTGCCGAAATCGCTCAGGTACATAAGAAGCATAAACAGTGGGATAAATACCACACGGGCCAAGGTGATCTTACTTGCAGTTGTCATACAGATTCCTCCACAATATAGCCGGTGAGATCGCCCTCGATCAAACCGTCAATAGTCAGCTTTACAAAGCTGCCCTCGCTCAGGGCTTCTTCCGATGCGATCCACACCCGGCCGTCAATTTCCGGGGAGTCCGCAAAGGTGCGTCCATAGAACTGTTCATATTCCGGGTCAAAGCCGTCCACCAAAACATCGACGGTCTTGCCGATCCAGGAATTGCTGTAATCATCCATAATGGACGACTGGATGGTCTCCACCATCCGGGCCCGTTCCAGGGCCACTTCTTCCTCCACATGGGGCATATCATAAGCCGGGGTTCCCTCCTCCGGGGAGAACGGAAATGCGCCCACACGCTCCAGGCGCTGTTCCTTCAGGAAGCGGCACAGCTCCTCAAATTCCTCCTCCCCTTCTCCGGGAAGGCCGGTGATCACACTGGTGCGCAGTACAAGGCCGGGAATCCGGCTGCGCAGAGTCCGGAAAAGATTTCTCAGGAACGCTCCGTCACCCCGGCGGTTCATAAGCTTCAGGATCTTACTGTTACAGTGCTGGATGGGAATATCCAGGTATTTTACGATCTTCGGCTCTGTGGCCATAACTTCAATAAAGTCATCGTCGATCTCATCGGGATAGACATAGTGGACACGGATCCACCGGAAGCCTTCGATTTTGCAAAGCTCCCTTAAAAGATCGGGCAAAAGTCTTTTATGTCCCGGAAGGTCCGTGCCGTAGCGGCTGGTATCCTGGGCCACCACGATCAGTTCCTTCACGCCGCCGGCAGCCAGGAGCCTTGCCTCATAAAGCACATCGTCCATACTGCGGCTGCGGAATTTGCCCCGCAAATAGGGAATGATACAGTAGGAACAGCGGTTATCACAGCCCTCGGCGATCTTCAGGTAGGCATAATGCTCCGGTGTGGTCAGGATCCGTCCGGTCTCCTCCTCGGGGGCATCGATGGATCCAAAATCCGCAATGGATTTTCCATCCAGCAACGCCTCGATGGCTTCCACCACCCGGGTATAGCTTCCGGTACCCAATACGCCGTCCACCTCCGGCAGTTCCCGGAAGATCTCCTCCTGATACCGTTGGGATAGGCAGCCGGTGACCAGGATCTTTCCTACCTGCCCCTCTGCCTTCAGACCCGCTGTGAGCAGGATATGGTCGATGGCCTCTGCCTTGGCAGAGTCAATGAAGCCGCAGGTGTTGATCACCACCACATCACTGCCGGCAAGCCCGGACAGCACCGTATGCCCAGCCTCCTGCACCCGGTACATCATCCGTTCGCAGTCTACCTGGTTTTTGGCACAGCCCAGGGATATAAAACCGATATTTGCCATTAAACATCCTCCAGCAAATCGTTATCTACACAAAGCCGCTGTAATACGCGGCGGATATTGCCATAGCTGTGACCACGGCGAATCAGGGCATCGATGGCTTTTTTTACAGCCCGCTCGTCCTCAGGATCCGTAAGCCGTTGGCGCAAAAAGCTTTCGATGGCATCCTCCTGGTCGGGATAGTCAGAAAGAGCATCCTCCCAATATTCCTTGGGAACACGCTTTTCGTACAGCGCCTGCTTGGCTCTGGCCTTTCCGTAGCCCTTGCGGATACAATGCTCCACCACACTTTGTGCGGTTTTGGCATCGTCCACCAAGGACATTTCCGAAAGCCATGCAACGGCATCCCGGGCCTGGGCAGGATCCTCCCCTTTTTGGATCAGACGGTGCTCCAGATCCCGCTTGGCAACATTGGATGCGGAAATGATCCGCACTGCCCGCATTTTTGCGGACATGGCACCGGCGGCGGTATGCAGACTCTCCAGCTCTTCATCGCCCAGTTCCTTCCCAGGGTAGAGAAGAAAATCCTGGACTGTCTGCCGGTACAGCCGCAAAACACTGCCGTCTTCCAAGGTAACCTTATATCTGCCTACCCGGTCCGGGCTTGCAGATACAGACTCAATCCTCATCGTCGAAATCGTCGGCGCTTACGGCAATGGGCCGCTCTGCCGCCTTGGCAGCGGGCTTGGCGGTATGCTGGGCCTTGCTCATGCACTCACGCACCTGGGCCTCTACAGTCTCCGCGATCTCAGGATTTTCCTGGAGGAAGGCCTTTACGCTGTCCTTGCCCTGGCCAATGCGCTCCTCGCCCATGCTGAACCAGCTGCCGCTCTTTTGCACCACATCGTACTGCACAGCCAGGTCCACCAACTCGCCCCACTTGCTGATGCCCTCTCCGTACATAATGTCGAAGTAGGCTTCCCGGAAGGGAGGGGCCACTTTATTCTTGACGACCTTAACACGGGTCTTATTGCCGACCACCTCGCCGCCTTCTTTGATAGCTTCCACTCTGCGCACATCCAAGCGGACAGAGGAGTAGAACTTCAAGGCATTGCCGCCGGTGGTGGTTTCGGGGTTTCCGTACATGACGCCGATCTTCATACGCAGCTGATTAATAAAGATGACCACACAATTGGTCTTGGCGATGGTGCCTGCCAGCTTCCGCAGAGCCTGGCTCATGAGTCTTGCCTGCAAGCCTACGAAGGTATCACCCATTTCGCCCTCAATTTCCTGCTTGGGCACCAGGGCGGCAACGGAGTCCACAACTACCGCATCCACCGCGCCGGAGCGCACCAATGCATCGGTGATCTCCAACGCCTGCTCACCGGTATCGGGCTGGGAAACCAGCATATTGTCCGTATCCACGCCCAAAGCGGCGGCATACACAGGATCCAAAGCGTGCTCAGCATCCACGAAGGCCACCTCACCGCCCATTTTCTGAGCCTGCGCCAAAATATGCAGTGCCAAAGTGGTTTTACCGGAGGATTCCGGTCCGTAGATCTCAATAATACGGCCCTTGGGGACACCGCCAATGCCCAAAGCCGCATCCAAAGCCAGGGAGCCGGTGGGAATGGCATCCACATTCATATCCGGGCGGTCGCCCAGGCGCATGACTGTACCCTTACCGAAATTCTTTTCGATCTGAGACAGTGCGGTCTGCAATGCCTTTTTCTTATCCGCCGCGGGGGTAGGTGCCTCATAAGCTGTCTTTTTCGTCGCCATAATTATTCCTCCCTAAGCTGTGCCAGCACAGCCCTTTCTCTGTCATTAAAATCGTTTACGCGCTCCAAAACCTTGTAGCCGTTTTCTGCCAGGATCCGGCAGACATCATCCCCCTGCCCTGCGCCAAATTCAAAGCACAGATAGCCGCCGGGCTTCAGGGCCGCGGCATACTTTTGGGCAATACTGCGGTAGAAGACCAGGCCGTCGTCGCCGCCGTGGAGGGCCAAATGGGGCTCATAATCCTTTACACTGCTGTCCAGCTCTCCCATTTCCTTGGTGGTGATATAGGGAGGGTTGGATACGATCATATCAAATTTACCCAAAAAGGGCATGGGAGCCGCCAAAGCATCTGCCCGGACACAGCTGACCCGTCCGCCCAGCTTATGGGTAGTCACATTCTTTTTGGCAACCGCCAAAGCCTGAGGGGATACATCCGCCAAAGTGACCTTGGCATCCTTTACCCTGTCGGCAATGGCCAGCCCAATACAGCCGGAGCCGGTGCAAAGGTCCAGGATCCTGGGGCTTGCCCCCAAAAACAGGGCCTTGTGGATCGCCAGCTGGGTCACGGCACAGGTATCATCCCGGGGGATCAGCACATTGGGATCCACATACAGCTTCAGTCCGTAAAACTCCCATTCCCCAAGGATATAGGCCAGGGGTTCCTGCTTCAGCACCCGTTCCACACATTCTGAAAGGGTTTGGCAGGCCTTATCCCCCGCATACAGTTCTCCCCGGGTGATCACCGCATGGGGCTCCACCTGGGCGGCATATGCCACCAATTCCCGGGCTAACGTGCTTGCGGTTTGGGCATCCTCCCGGGTCATGATCGCCCGTCTTGCTTCCAGGTACAGATCTGACAGCTTTTTTACCACTTGTCCTCTCCCTCCGTTTCCGGAAGCACTGCCTTCAACGCCTCAATACCCACTTCGATCATGGAGTCGTCAGGCTCATTGGTGGTAATGTTCTGCAGCCACAGACCGGGAGCCATGAGGATCCGGGTAAACCAATTGTCATGGCGGCCCAAAAAGCGGTTGATCTCATAGGTGACGCAGACGACCAGGGGCAGCAGAAGCAGCTTAAAGAGGATCATGATCAGCTTATACAGGAAGCTGCCCTTCATTGCCGCCAACCCGGGAGCCAGCTCCAAAAGCAAGCTCGATGCGGCAGAGAATACCAGTATGGACAAAACCACTACGACCAGCAAAAAGCTGGTGCCGCAGCGGGGGTGCTTTCGGGTCTGCTTGCGGACATTTTCCACAGTCAGCTCTAAGCCCGCTTCATAGCAGCGGATGGTTTTATGCTCCGCGCCGTGGTAAGCAAAGACCCGCTTCATCTCGGACATTCTGGAGGCCAGATACATATAGCCGATGAGGATCACAATGCGCACACCGCCTTCCAGCAAATGGAGCAAAAACACATTGGGGATCAGTTCATCAAAGAAGCTGCTCACCAGCATAGGAATCAGGAAAAACAGGCCGATGGACATGAGCAGTCCCAATGCCACGGCAATGCCAATAACTGCCTTTTGGAAAGCCGCGCTTCCCAGTTTCTTTTCCAGCCATGCGTCAAATTTGGACTGCTTCTCCGGTTCTGCATTCTCATCCGGAGACAGGTCCGCAGAGCGCATGATGGCTTTGGTACCCAGTACCTGGGAATCAAAGAAGTTGATGGCGCCCCGGATAAAGGGCCAGGTCAGAGGGTTCTTTTTGGAACGGAACTTTCGGTCGGAAACCTCCACCTTCAGACCGTCCTTGCTGCGGACCACAATGGCATCTTTTTTGGGGCCACGCATCATAATGCCCTCGATCAGAGCCTGTCCGCCAATGGACGTTTTGAATTTTTCGTTTGTTCTCATTTTATTACCTTCTTATTGGGACACAGGGATCCGGATAGTCACCAAGGTGCCACCACCCTGGGCATTTTCCAGAATCAGCTCACCACCGTGCATCTGCACGATCTCGTCGCACACCGCAAGTCCGATACCGGAGCCACGGGCTTTGGAGCTGCCCTTGTAGAATTTCTTTTTTACCAGTGGGATCTCGTCCTCTGGAATGCCGGGGCCGTAATCCCGTATTCTCACGACCACATGCTCCCCTTCCAGGGCAATGGCGGCATCGATCTTTCCACCCTTTCCGCCATGCTTGGCGGCATTGTCCAGGATATTGAGGAACACCTGCCGCATCCGTTTGGGATCGCAGGAGATTTCCGGAATGTCATCGTCATTTTCCATGTAATGAAGCTTCACACCGTCCTGGGAAAGACGGTTGCCGTACATAAATACGGTATCTTCAAACTCGCCGCGGATATCCACCACATCCACATTCAGGGTCATCCGTCCGTCCTGGATCCGGGTGAAATCCAAAAGATCCAGCACCATTTCCGTAAGGCGCCCTGCCTCCTTGTGGATGATCTTCACGCCCCGGGCTACACCCTCGTCCAGAGTCTCGCCGCCTAAAATGGTCTCGCTCCAGCCGGTAATGGCGGTCAGTGGGGTACGCAGTTCATGAGACAGCGAGGAAATGAAGTCCGTCTGCATCTTTTCGTTCTGACTGATCTTCAGGGACATCTCATTGATGGCATCCACCAGCTGTCCCATCTCGTCATCATGTCGCTTTTCGATTTGAATGCCATAAGAGCCACTGGTGATCTTTTTCGCCTTTTCCACCACCTGGGTCAGTGGCACCAGGATATAGCGCATATAGTAGTTACCGCTGATGACCACGATCGCCAGTATCACAAGCAGAACACTTACCGCAATAAGTCCCACCTGCAGGACCTGGCGGTCCATCACTGCCGTGGAGGTCACATAGCGCAATACGCCAATGACCTCACCGTTACTGTAGCGCATGGGGCTGGATACCGCCATAATCCGTTCCCCGGTTTGGGGGTTGGTGCCTACAAAGGTGGTGATCTTTTGGGTCTTCATAGAACGGGAGATATCCGATGTTGTGGGCGACTGCCCTGCCCATGGGCCGTAGGAGGATGCCACGATCCTGCCCTGGGCGTTGATAAATTGCAATTCGATCCGGTCCTTCTCATCAAAGCTTTGGGCATAGTTGATACAGGACTGGTAATAGGCATTATAGCTTTGATTCAAATAGTCCGCGAAAAACTCCGTGGTGGTCCGGGCCCGATAACTCAGATCCGACTCCATGGCCGAGTAGTAATACTCGGCAAATACCCCGGTCACCGCCAGTACACACACCAGCCCCAGTGCGCAAACAACGCTTACTGTATTGATGAGCCAGCGCCGGCGCAAACTTTTGGACTTCTTCACGAACTACTCACTTTCCGGGCGGTCAGGCGCCCCACTTGTAGCCAAAGCCCCAAACGGTGGTGATGTAGGTGGGGTTGGCTGTATCGTCTTCGATCTTGATACGCAGACGGCGGATATTCACATCCACGATCTTCAGTTCTCCTTCGTAATCCCTGCCCCATACCGCAGAGAGGATGTCCTCTCGGGAAAGGGCTCTGCCGGGATTCTGCATAAACAGCTTCAAAATGGAGTACTCCACCTGGGTCAGACGGATCCGGTTGCCTGCCTTTTCCAGGGTATGATTCCGGGTATTCATCACAAAGGGGCCCTGCTTCAAAAGCTCCAGGTCCGCCATGGTGTCGCCGCCGATCCGGCGGTACAGCGCATCGATCCGGGCTGTCAGCTCCGCAGGAGAAAAGGGCTTGGTCACATAGTCATCGGCACCGGTCATGAGGCCCGTGATCTTATCCATCTCCTGGGTCCGGGCAGTGAGCATAATAATGCCCATTTGCTTACTGGTCGCCCGGATGCGGCGGCAGACCTCAAAGCCGTCAATATCCGGCAGCATAATGTCCAGGATCGCTACCCGGATATCCGGGTTCTCCCGGATCCGGTCCAATGCCTCCTGTCCGGTACCTGCCTCAATGGCTTCGTAGCCTGCCCGGGTCAGATTAATGACCACAAAGGAACGGATATTAACCTCGTCTTCCAAAATCAATACTTTTTTCATATTATGTCTCTCCTGTTTTCCACTCCTGATGGATCAGATGGAACGCATTGGCAACAGACTGGCTGTCGATTCCGTACTGAGCCGCCTTGCCGGTAAGGCTCAGAGAATAAACCGCTGAATCTGTTTGATAGATAATGCATCGGTCCGCCGCGGCACCCTGCTGCTGGCGGTCCTGACCGGTAAAGGTGAATACGGTCATGACCTGCTGGGCCGTTTTGCCCGTATCATCCCACACATAGAAAGAATAGGCTGTGCCGTCCTGCACCGCTGTCATCCGGTAAGCCAGAGAGCTGTCCAGTTCCAAATACCAGCCACCCACAAAATTGTGGTAGGTATAGACCTTGTCCACCTCGCCGCCCTCACCGGTCATAGCATACCAGCGGATCATATACTGATCGTCCGCCAGCCTCGCTTCCGGTACCGGGCGCATCCCGATCAGATGGGGCAGCTCGATCACACCGTCACTGTCGATATCATCGGCATACACATAGTAGTTTCGCAAAGTCTTTACACTGGTGCCGGACTCATTGGAGACGGTCACATTGGTCAGCACCCCATCCACGACCGCATACACATCGGTGATCAGCGCCGCATCGTCGTTGGTGGTGGAGGCAATATAGACCGCAGGCTCTCCGCCGTGAAGCTTACCTGCCAGGATGCGCTTCAGTTTATCTGCAGATTCGGACATTTCCAGTTCTACAGACCGGTTCACACTGCCGTTTTCCACGCCGTACAGCTCTACGATCCCGCGGTCTGCCTCGGTGGTTCCGGGACGGATCACAAACAGCTCGCTGTAGCTGTCCTCATCCAGACTCACCGGCAGGAATTTGTAGTAATTGGCGGTAAACAGCTGTTCTGCCTGACCGCCGGAGAAGGTATACACAGAAAGGGATCGCAATACCTGGTCACTGACCCGGCGGCCTACTACCATTTCCAGTCCGGGTTTGGCATCCATCTGCACATATTCCACCTGTTCGAAGGAAGAACCGCTGCTTTCGATGGTATCCGTATGGATGTAGTGGGAATCCTGCCGGTCAAAGATCAGGATCTGAAGGGGCGCGTTGGCATCGCCCTTGGTATAGACCAGATATTCCTGCTGTCCGTCCCCATCCAGGTCTGCCATCTGCACCGACTGGCGGCGCTCCCCTGCCAGAGGGGCGCTGTATTCCAGTCCTTCCATCGCCTTGTCGATGGAAGCCTGCAGGTCATAGAAGGATTCCGACCGTTTGGGAAGCTGGTACATCCGATCCACAGTTTCCATGGAGCAGGCGCAAAGGGTTGCCATGAGTCCAAGGACAAACCATATCCATTTCAGTTTTCTCATGTCAACACCCCCACTCGTTAGTATAACACATTTGTTTCAAAAAGGAAAGCTATTTTACAACAACATTTTCCTGCCCCAGCATATTTTTCAGTTCCCCGATCATCCGGGGATCGGCAATGCTTCTGGCTCCTCTGCGGCATTTGGTATCTGCAAAATACAGCACCACGGACTGCTCTCCGGGGAACATATTGATCACCGCTTTCACCTTGGGATACAAGGGGCTGTTCTCCGAAGGCAAGCGCAGATAGATCACTTCCTCCGCCTTGGGCTCGGGCAGCTTTTCCGCCTTCTCCTCTTTGGTATAGTCCTTCAGATGGCGGACCCGGTTAACGATCAGTTGCGGTTCTTTCTCATCCCGCAATGACACCTTTCCGATGACCACAACCGGAATATTCTCCCGGAGCAGGTCGCCATACTCGGCAATGATCTTGGAAAAGGCCAGCATTTCAATAGAGCCCGTATCGTCCTCCAATGTAACATAGGCCATCATGGTGTTGTTCCGGGTGGTCTTCATTTTTGCCGTCTGGACCACACCGGCAATGCTCACGATCTGCTCATCCTGATAGGCAGATTCCCCATCCATCAGTTCCCCGATGGGTACTACACGGGTCTTTTTCAGAAGCTCCCGATAGTCATCCATAGGGTGACCGGAAATATAAATTCCGGTGGTCTCCTTTTCCATGAGCATCAATTCGCCCCGTTCCAGCTCCGGAAGACTTGGAATGGGAATGGCAGTGGCTTTCTCCTCCTCCGGGTCCAGCAGAGAGAACAGTCCCATTTGGCCTTCCAGATTCCGTTTCCGGGAACCGGCAATGGTATCCATCATGGTATCATACACAGCCAAAAGCTCACTTCTGTGATGACCGAAGCAGTCCAGCGCGCCGCATTTGATGAAGTTTTCCACAGCACGCTTGTTCAGCTCTCCCTCGCCCATACGGGTAATAAAATCCTCCAGGGAGCGGAAATGGCCCCCCTCTTCCCGTTTTTGCACGATCCGGTTGATGAGGGCGATGCCCACATTCTTCACAGCGCCCAGGCCAAAGCGAATGGACTTGTCCTCCACCGCAAAGCTGGAAAAAGAATGGTTGATATCAGGCGGCAGTACCGCAATACCCAGTTCCTTACACTCGGTGATGTAGCCGGATATCTTGACAGCGGAATCCAGCACAGAGGTCATCAGGGCCGCCATGTACTCACGGGGATAATGGCATTTTAAGTATGCCGTCTGATAGGAAACCACCGCATAGCAAACCGCATGGGCCTTATTGAAGGCATAGTTGGCAAAGTCTACGATCTCGTCATAAATGGACTGAGCCGCAGTCTCCGACACTCCCTTTGCCATGGCACCGGGGATCCCCTGGTTGGGATCACCGTAGACAAAGACCTTGCGTTCTTCCTCAATGACCTTCATTTTCTTTTTGGAAATGGCTCTGCGGATATTGTCCGCCTGGCCCATGGTGTAGCCGCCCAAGCTCCGGAAGATCTCAATCACCTGCTCCTGATAGACGATACAGCCATAGGTAACCTGCAAAATCGGCTCCAAATGCGGGGTCTTATAGGTGATCTTTTTCGGATCCAGCTTGTTGGCAATGAATTTGGGAATGGAGTCCATAGGGCCCGGGCGGTAGAGGGCCACAATAGCCGTCATGTCTTCAATGGATGTGGGCTTCATTTTCAGGCACACATCGGTAATGCCCGCCGATTCCAGCTGAAATACGCCCTGGGTCTGTCCCTGGGCCAGCATGGCAAAGGTCTCAGGGTCATTATCCGGAACCTGATCGATGGAAAAGGACGGATCCTTACGGCGGATCTGGGCCTGGGCATCTTCAATGACCGTCAGGTTTCTCAGACCCAAAAAGTCCATTTTCAGAAGACCCAGCTCCTCAATGGTGGTCATGGTATACTGGGTCACAATGGTATCGTCATTGCGGGAAAGGGGTACGTAGCTGCATACAGGATCGGCAGTGATCACCACACCGGCGGCATGGGTGGAGGTGTTTCTGGGCATTCCCTCCAGGCTCATAGCTGTGTCGATAAGCTTTTTCACCCGCTCGTCGGCATCATACATCTCCTTCAGCTTAGGGGATACCTGCAGTGCCTCCTGCAAGGTGATATGCAGAGGCATGGTAGGCACCAGCTTTGCCACAACATCCGTTTCCCCATAAGAAAAGTTCAGCGCACGCCCCACATCCCGGATGGCACCTCTGGCCGCCATGGTACCGAAGGTGGCGATCTGCGCCACATGGTCGGCACCGTATTTTTTCATGACATATTCGATGACCTCACCTCTGCGCTCCTGGCAGAAGTCCGTATCGAAGTCGGGCATGCTCACACGCTCAGGATTCAAAAAGCGCTCGAAAATGAGGCTGTATTTCATGGGATCCACTTCCGTGATGTGCATACAGTAGGCGACAATGGACGCCGCACCGGAGCCACGTCCCGGTCCTACCGGGATCCCGGATTCCTTGGCATAGCGAATAAAATCCCATACGATCAGGTAGTAGTTCACATAGCCCATGCGGCTGATCACGCCGATCTCGTATTCCAGCCGCTCCAAATAGCTCTCCGGAGGATCCGCATACCGCTCCCGGAAGCCATCCATACACAGCTTACGGAAGTATTCCTCATTGGTATAGCCCTCAGGCACAGGAAAGGAGGGCAAATGGTACTCATTAAAAACAAATTCCACATTGCACCGCTGGGCGATCTTTGCCGTGTTTTCCAAAGCCTCCGGGCAATTGGGGAACAGTGCGGAAAGCTCAGCTTCGCTTTTCAGATAAAATTCCTCTGTCTGGAAGCGCATCCGGTTGGGGTCATCCACAGTCTTGCCGGTCTGTACGCAAAGCAATACGTCCTGCATCACCGCGTCTTCCTTACGCAGATAGTGGGCATCGTTGGTGACCACCAGGGGGATCCCCGTCTCCCGGGAGAGCCGCATGAGTCCCTGATTCACAGAAGTCTGTTCCGGGATCCCGTGATCCTGAAGCTCCAAATAGAAGTCCTCCGGTCCAAAGATCCGGGACAGCTCCAAGGCAGATGCCTTGGCATTGTCATAGTCATTTTCCATGAGCCGCTGGGGGATGACGCCCGCCAGGCAGGCAGAGGTGGCGATCAAGCCTTCGTGATACTGCTCCAACAGAGCCAGATCCACCCTGGGCTTACCGTAAAAGCCCCGAATAAAGGCCTGGGAGACCATATAGCATAGGTTCTCATAGCCGGTACGGTTTTTGCAAAGAAGCACCAAATGGTAGGCATCGCTGTCGATGCCGTGGGTCTTATCCTCCATGCGCCGGGGCGCTACATAGACCTCACAGCCGATGATCGGCTTGATGCCCGCGGCCTTGGCGGCTTTATAAAAATCGATACAGCCATACATGACTCCGTGGTCCGTAATGGCGATGGCCTCCTGCTCCAGTTCCTTGACCCGGTCCATCATGGATTTGATCCGGCAGGCACCGTCCAGAAGGCTGTATTCTGTATGTACATGTAAATGAACAAAGCTCATTATCGTTCCTCCTGGGACAGTTCTACCAGTTTTTTCAGACGGTGGTTCATAGCAGGCTTGGAGATAGGCGGTTCCATCATAGCCGCCAATTCCGTTAAGGACGCTTCAGGATTGGCTTCCCGGGCCTTTGCCGCCTGCAGCAGCTTGACGGGCAAGCTGTCAAACATACCTTTTGTCCGCAGCTGACGGATGGCGGAAAGCTGCTCCTGGGCCGCCTCCACCACCTTAGAGGTATTGGCCTCATCGCAGTTACAGCGGCGGTTGACTTTATTATTCAATTCTTTTTCCAGCTTTGCTTCCATCATGCCCATGGCCGCCACGGGGGCGCCCAAGAAGGCCAGAAAGTCGCAGATCAGGTCGCACTGCTTGATATATAGCACCTGGCTGCCGCTCCGGGATGCCGTTTTAGGCGCAAAGCCCATGATCTCCTGGATCAATGCATACCCCTCCCGGGCCACGCTGTGGTGGGAGGTGGCAAATTCCATATGATAGTTCTTTTCCGGGTCTGTTACAGAGCCGCCAGCCAAAAATGCACCCCGAAGGAACGCCGTCTTACAGCATTCCTCCTCCAAAACCGCCAGGTTGATGTGCAGGCTCACCGTGTTGTCCGGGTCAAAGCCGCAGCAGGACATGATCTTCAGAAGCTTTTCCTCCTCCCAAATGGAGAAGCTCAGCTTTCCCGGGGCCTGCAGACTGGGGTAGCTGTCAAAATCCACTCCGAAGCCCTTTTTGAACAGCTTGGGAAGGAACATGGCAAACTCCCGGCTCTCCGTGGTGATTCGAATGCCGTCAGCACCGAAGCTGCCGGAAAACAGCAAGATCCCAAAGCACTGTGCCACAGCGCAGCAATGCCTTTGGGGCATCAGCTTGCAGATCTCCGCCTTGGCCTTTGCCGCAAATGAGATCGCCATCCACAATTCCTCCCCTCATATTTTGGTTTGCCTCACTGTCTTTGAAATTGACAATAGAAAATTGTCAATTTCCCCTTATTTACCAAATGCGCACTTCCGGTTCCAGTTGGATACCGGAGTTTTCTTTTACCTTTTGTGCCACGTCGGTCAGCAGCTGCTTTACCTGCCGGGAAGTGGCGTTGCCCAAATTCACCGCAAAGCCTGCGTGTTTTTCCGAGATGGCCGCATCCCCCACCCGGTAGCCCTTCAGGCCTGCCTGATCAATGAGTGCGGCGGCATAGCCGCCCACGGGGCGCTTGAAGGCCGAGCCGGCAGAAGGCTTATCCAGTGGCTGAGAAGCACTGCGTTTTGCCATCAGCTCCTGCATTTTCCCCCGGACTTCCTCTACAGGCTTGGGTTCCAGGCAGAATACCGCGCTGACCACAATGCCGCCGCTTTCTTCCAGGCAGCTGTGGCGATAGGAAAATTCCATTTCTTCACAAGTAAGGGTCTGAAGTGTTCCGTCAGGCAGCATCACATCCACGCTTTCGCAGATCTGACAGATCTCACCGCCATAGGCACCGGCATTCATATACACACCGCCGCCCACTGTGCCGGGAATGCCATGGGCAAACTCCATGCCCCCCAGGCCCTGGTTGGCAGCAAACACCGCACACCGGGCCATGGTCACGCCGGCTGCCACCCGGATCCGGTTTCCGTCCAGACGCTCCATTCCGTCCAGGCAGTCCTTCAGGCACACGGTCAATCCCGGAAGGCCTTCGTCCGGGGCCAGGATATTGGTTCCTGCACCTAAGATAGCAGGTTTTACGTCCAACAAAGCGGACGTTTTTAATAATCGGGAAAGTTCCTCGGGATTCTTGGGAAATGCCATGACCTCAGCAGCACCGCCAATGCGGAAAGAGGTATGCCTGGACATGGGTTCATTGAAACGCAGGGAAATTTCAGGAAGCAAAGTTGAGATTTTTGACTGAAAAGCAGTGTTTTCCACAATAAACGCCTCCGGGTGTATGATTGGTTACAGTATACCATATTCCATGAGAATATGCAATTATCACAATTTGAAATTTGTGTAACTTTTTTCAAAGAAATAGGGGTGGCTTGCAGGCCACCCCTTTTCGGTAAGTACGGTATTACTTTTCCACAATCTCCAGGATCTCCATGGGACATGCCTTGACACAGATGCCGCAGGCAATGCACTTGGAGGCGGGGTTCTCGGGCTTGAGGACCATGACCTTCATGGGGCAGGCCTCCACGCAAGCACCACAGGAAACGCACAGCTTCTTATTGATCATGTACACGCCGGTCTTGGGATTCTGGGTGATGGCGCCATGCTCACAAGCCTTCATGCACTTGCCGCACTGGATGCAGGTTATAGGCTTGGCACCGTTACCCTTGGCAACGATCTGAATGCAGCTGTAATCCGGATGGAACTCCTTGTAAAAGGCCTTGGAGCAAGCCTGCACACATTCCAGGCAAGCCATACACTCCGTACCTTTTTTAACCATAAGCTTCTTCATAAGAAAAGATTCCCCTTTTCGTTTTATTTCCATTCTATTATACAGGAAGTATAGAAAAATAGCAATGCCTAATTTCTATTTTCATTAATAAATTTCCTGCTTATTTTCTTTCAAACGGGAAATACTATAGCAGAACATCAGTTCTAAGGAGGATTTTATGAAACGTATCACACTTGTGGCACTGGTTCTTGCCCTTTGCACAGGGCTGTGTGCCTGCAACCGTACCAAGGATCCCAAGCCCGAAGCCACCAAGGCTCCCACCCAGGCTCCCACGGTCATGCCCACTGTCATGCCTACGATTTTACCCACCATGGAGCCTAACATTCCCGATCCTACTGTGGATTCCCACTCCACCCGTCCCGAGGACAATACGGAAGATACCACCGGGGATCACACCGGCACAACAGACACCACCGGTCAGTCCGGCAGTGGCCTGGTCCAGCCCCGCAGACAGCGCAGATAATCAAAACACAGCGGAGCCGAAGGTTCTATCCCAGGGCGCAATGCCATGGAGGATCCTTCGACTCCGCTTTATGCTCTCAGAATACCGGAATGCTGTTTTACGGCATTATAAAACGGTAATGTACCGTGTCAGGTTCTTTTTCATCCTTTGAACCGCATTGACCGCACAGTCCAGCCAGGTATCGTCCACATTCATGGAATCCTCCCAGGCGGCAAGGACATATTTTCCCACACTGGCAATGGCACCGTTGCCAAGCCGGTCAAAGCCACCACTGCAGGCACTGGCACTGGCGTTGGGATAGTCTGCCCCGTCCAGGATCAAAAACATTTGCTTATACTTGCTTCGCAGATTCCCCAGGCTTCCGGCAGAGGATGCCCCGGCTACACCGCCAAGCTGAGAATAGCCGCTCTTTTCCAGCAGCTTCTGCCCATGACGGCTCACAAGATCCGCAACCGCCGTATGGACCAGCCGTCCGCCGGTGAGCAGGTCCTGCACTTCCGAAGCTGTTTTATTGGCAGTGCGAAGAACCACAAACAGATCCTTCCCCAATTCCTTCAGGTAGGGTAAGTAAGGCGTAATACCGTCGGAGCCAATATAGGCACCGGTGATCAGGCCGTCAAAATACCAGGGACATTCCCGGGCAAAAAACTGCTGTGCATAAAACTCCCCATCCATACGGGACAGTCCCTGGGGAATATCCATGACCACATAGTAGCCCAAGGTTTTTGCCCGGTCTGTTAAGGAGGCCAAAAGGGTCAGGCCATCGGTCCCCAATGCTGCCAGCTGTCCAAAATGGAACCGCACCGCAGGAATGCTCCCGCGCAGCGCCTCCATCAGCTCCATGCACATTCGGTAATAGCCCCGAAGCACAGACCCTTCCTGGGAAAGCAGGTCTTCAGGGATCCAGTTACTGCATACACACAGATCCAACAAAAGAGGGTTTTTGGTTTTGCGGATCTTTTCCCGGAGTTTGTCAATGGCCATGATCGTACCTCCACCGCTTTTTTCGTTTATTATACCACAAATTTTGGCGGTTGCAAATGGTTTTTCCAACTTTTCAGTCCATCAATCGGGGCATACTAACATCGGAAGGAGGGATAAACATGCATTTGAAAGGGATCGCACTGACTTTGGGTATTGGCGCTGCCGCCGGCGCTGTGGCGATCATGATG
Organism: Oscillospiraceae bacterium; assembly: GCA_015068135.1. Lineage (GTDB taxonomy): Bacteria > Bacillota > Clostridia > Oscillospirales > Oscillospiraceae > Faecousia. The sequence goes on from SVLB01000006.1 coordinate 60,752, forward strand.
ATGCCCGGCAATAACCCCACAAGAAAACTGGCACAAAAGGCCGCCCACAAGGTAGAAAACGCCGCAAGCAAGCTTAGCTGTAAGCTGTGCGGAGATATGGATTATTTGTAAGCAGGCATCCGTGTCGTATCATTGCTGCAAAAAATTCGTAGGGTGGGGGCAAGCCCCCACCCAAACGTACACTTTTGGCGATACAAGATAGTAGATACGACATATAAGATATTGGAGATAGTGAGGATACAAGATATCTTCAGTATCTTACTATCGCACTATCTCCAATATCTAATTTCCAGTATCTACTCAGTAATCCCGGTGGGGCAAGCCCCCACCCTACATTACATATTTTTTTATTGGGCAGTAACCCGGATCTCGTCGTTTTCCACGGCGATGTGCAAAGCGGAGATAGGATTCTCGAAAGAATCGATGATCCGCTCGGAGATGGGATCTTCCAGGTCTCTTTGGATGGTCCTTCGGAGGTTTCTGGCACCGTAGGTCATGGAATAGGCCTTTTTCACCAGGTAATCCCGGACAGATGCATCCCAGGTAAGGGTCAGTTCCCGGTTTTCCATACTCTGCCGAAGCTCTTCCAGCATAATATCGCAGATACCCAGGAAATTCTCCTCGGTCAGGTGGTTGAAGGTGATGATCTCATCCACACGGTTGATAAATTCAGGACGCAAAAACTCCTTCAGGGCCGCCATGGTCTTTTCCCGGACCATATCGTTGCCGCTCCGTCCAAAGCCCAGGCCCCCTACCCTGCCCTCAGAGCCGGCATTGGAGGTCATAACGATCACGGTGTTTTCAAAGTTTACCGTCCTTCCCTGGGCATCGGTGATCCGTCCGTCGTCGAGCACCTGCAAAAGGACATTGAGCACATCCGGATGAGCCTTTTCGATCTCATCGAACAGCACCACACTGTAGGGTCGTCTGCGGATCTTCTCCGTAAGCTGCCCGGCCTCGTCATAGCCCACATAGCCGGGAGGCGAGCCAATCAGCTTGGAGACCGTATGCTTTTCCATATACTCGGACATATCCAAACGGATCAAGGAATCCACGGAGTCAAACAGGTCGTTTGCAAGGCATTTGACCAGCTCCGTCTTACCTACACCGGTGGGGCCCACGAAAATAAAGGATACGGGCCGCTTCTTGGGGCTGATGCCCACACGGCTTCTGCGGATAGCCTTGGCTACTGCATCCACCGCCTCATCCTGACCCACGATATGGGTCTTGAGCCGGTCTGCCAGACCCTTGATCTGCGTATACTCCTGGGCCTTGATCTTGGATGCGGGGATCTTGGTCCATAGTTCAATGATCCTTGCCAGGTTTTCCATAGTCACCTGAGGCAAAGGCTTTTTATCCAGCTCCTCGATCCGCTGGGCAAGGACACACAGCTTACTGCGGATGGTAGCCAAGCGCTCATAATGCTCATTTTCTGTATCTTCCGTGAGCATTTTCAGTTCCAGCTCGTAATCATCCCGCTCTTTTTTCAGTTCTGCCAGCTCGGAAAGCTCCTTGCACCGCAGATTCACATCGGAGCAGGCCTCGTCCAAAAGGTCGATGGCCTTATCCGGCAAAAACCGATCGGTAATATACCGCTCGGAGAGCATCACACACTGTCTTGCGATCTCGGGTGAGATCTGCACGCTGTGGTACTGGGCATAGGTCTTGGCAATGCCCTGCATGATCTGACAGGCCTCCTCCAGGGTAGGCTCCGCCACGGATACGGGCTGGAACCGACGCTCTAATGCCGCATCCTTTTCGATATGCTTGCGGTATTCATTAAAGGTGGTGGCACCGATCACCTGGATCTCACCACGGGACAGAGCAGGCTTCAGGATGTTGGCCGCGTTCATAGAGCCCTCGGCATCACCGGCGCCCACCAGGTTATGCACCTCGTCGATCACCAGGATGATATTGCCGCAGGTCTTGATCTCGGTGATCAGGCTCTTCATACGGCTTTCAAACTGACCGCGGAACTGGGTTCCTGCCACCAAAGCCGTCAGGTCCAGCAAAAAGACTTCCTTATCCCGCAGCTTATAAGGCACATCCCCGGCGGCGATCCGCTGGGCAAGACCCTCGGCAATGGCAGTCTTACCTACACCGGGCTCACCGATGAGGCAGGGGTTGTTCTTCTGTCGGCGGTTCAGGATCTGGATCACACGCTCGGTCTCCACATCCCTGCCGATCACTTTGTCAAGCTTGCCTTCCTTGGCTCTGCCGGTGAGGTCCATGCAGTAGCTGTCCAGGAATTTATGCTTGGAATTCTTCTTTTTGGGCTGGTCGGTCTGCTCCTGCTCCTTCTTCGGGGCAGGATGTTCCCCCTTAGCGGGCAGATTCCCTCCAAATAGCTGATTCAGAAGGGGGAAGGTCGCAGTCTGAGAGTCCATATCGTCAGGATCCTGGGTCTGCTCCAGCTGACCGAACATATTGCTCATTTCATCGGTGAGGTTTTCCAGATCTTCCTCGGAAAAGCCGGTCTGCTTGATAGCCTCATCGATTTGGGGAATGCCAAGGCTTCGGGCGCATTTGAGGCAATAGCCCTCCTGCATGGTAACGCCGTTTTCTACCTTGGCAATAAAAACTACGGCGATGTTTTTCTTACATTTCGTACAAAGCTTGGGTTGCATAGGGTTCACTCCGTTTCAAATAGCAAAGGGATCAGGGTTCCGGGCATTCAAAGCATTCAATGCCGTCATCGTACCACAGATGGGTCATATACAAGCCGCCGGCAGGAACAGTCGGTCCCGCGGCAGTACGGTTTCCGGATTCCAAAATAGCACCGATCTCCTCCGGGGCGATCTTGCCCTCGGCGGCATAGACCACAGTCCCAGCCATGGCCCGGGCCATATTGTAAAGGAAGCCGTTGGCGCATACCTTCAGTTCAATGATATTGCCGCGACGTTCCACGTTATAATAGTATACAGTCCGCACCGTGGATTTTACATCCGTTCCCACAGATCGCACAGCCGCAAAATCGTGGGTCCCCACAAACTGGGAGGCCGCCGCCTGCATGATTTTTTCATCCAGGTGCTTGGGGTAAAACCAGGCACGGTTGACCATGAACGGATCCTTGATCCGGGAATTATAAATGGTATAGGTATACTCCTTCCGGGCGCAGGAGCCAATGGCATTGAAGTTTTCATGGACCTCAAAGGCCTTGGTCACCACGATATCCACAGGAAGGTGGGTATTGAGGGCATAGGGCAGCCGCTCCACAGGAATGGTTGCCTCGGTCTTAAAATTGGCCACATAGCACCGGGCATGGACACCGGCATCGGTCCGTCCGCAGCCGGTGACGTGGGTGGCCTTTCCCGTGACCATGGCTACCGCCTTTTCCAGGGCAAGCTGGATGGTAGGCAGATTCTTTTGGATCTGCCAACCGTGGTAGGCACTGCCCTCATAGGTGAGAAACAACGCAATATTTCGCATAATTACAGTCCGTATACACTCAATGTGATCACAGCCGCCAACAGCACGATGGCCGCACCAAAGGCCTTGAAATCTCCCAGCTTATAGCGCAGAAGCTTCATTTTGGTACGTCCGTCATCGCCGTGATAGCAGCGGCACTCCATAGCCGTTGCCAGTTCATCGGCACGGCGGAAAGCAGAGATAAACAGCGGCACCAAAATGGGGATCAGGGCCTTGACCCGCTGAAACAGGTTTCCGCTTTCAAAATCGGCACCTCTTGCCTTTTGGGCAGACATGATCTTATCGGTTTCTTCGATCAAGGTGGGGATGAAGCGCAAGGCAATACACATCATCATGGAAAGCTCATGGACGGGCAGCTTGATCTTCTTCAAAGGTCCCAAAAGGGATTCCAAGCCATCCGTCAGGGCGATGGGAGAGGTGGTGTAGGTCAGAAGGAAGGTGCCGGTGATCAGCATCAGGATCCGGCTTACCATAAAGATGGCTCGCACGACGCCTTCTTGCGTAATGGTGATGATCCACCATTTTACCAGAACATGCTCTCCGTCTGTAAAAAACAGGTTCAAAATACCGGTAAAGATCAAGATGAACAAAAGGGGCTTCATACCCCGGACGATGGCCTTCAGCGGGATCCGGGAAATGGCAATGCTCAGAAGCAAAAAGGCGAATACCACGCCGTAGGAGATCCAGTTATCTGCTGTAAACAGAACCACGATATAGACCACCAAAAACAGCAGCTTGGTTCTGGGATCCAGCCGGTGGATAAAGGATTTTCCCGGGAAGAACTGACCCAAAGTAATATCCTTAAGCACGGTCAGCGCCTCCTTTCAGAGCCTTCAGCTGGCTGACCGCCTGCTCCACCGTATACACCGGCTCCACAGGCAGACCCATTTCCTTCAGGCGCATAAACAGCCGGGTAATATCGGGAATATCCAGGCCCATTGCCAAAAGCTCCTCAGCCCGGGCAAAAACCTCCCTGGGCGTACCGTCCATGACCAAATGGGAGCCGCTCATGACCAAAAGCCGCTGGGTCAGCCGTGCCACATCGGACATGGAGTGGGATACCATCATAATGGTGGCATTTTTTGCCTTACGGTAGCCGTCGATCTTGGCAAGGATCTCCTCCCTGCCCTCCGGGTCCAGGCCTGCTGTAGGCTCATCCAAAATCAAAACCTCCGGCTCCATGGCGATCACACCGGCAATGGCTACCCGGCGCTTCTGACCGCCGGAAAGCTCAAAGGGAGATGCCTGCAGCTGTTCCTCCGTCAGGCCCACAAAGCCTGCGGCCTCCCGGACACGGCGGTCGACCTCTTTTTCGTCCAGCTTCATGTTCTTAGGGCCAAAGGAAATATCTTTATACACGGTCTCCTCAAACAGCTGGTACTCCGGGTACTGGAACACCAGTCCCACCCGAAACCGTGCCTGCCGGGTCAGCTTTTTATCTGCCCAAATATCCTGACCGTCCAGGAGCACCTGTCCCTGAGTGGGTCTGAGCAGTCCGTTCATATGCTGCATCAATGTGGACTTCCCGGAGCCGGTATGTCCAATAATACCGATAAACTCTCCCGGCTCCACGGCAAAGGATACCCCTTCCAATGCTTTATGCTCAAAAGGAGTTCCGGCGCTGTATACGTAATGCAGGTCTTTAACCTCCAATACCGGTGCCATTTCTCTACCTCCTGTGGGTCAAACCTTTATTCTCCAAATTGGTTATAAAGTGTCTGCGCACATTCTTCTACTGTCAGTGTATCCAACGGAAGGGCAAAGCCCTCCTGATTCAGGGCATGACAAAGCTCCACCGTTTCCGGTGCGCCCAAACGGATGCTGTGCAGCAGCTCCACCTGAGAAAAGACCTCTCTGGGTGTGCCGTCCGCCGCTACCTTGCCCTGATCCAATACGATCACCCGCTGTGCCATGGCGGCCTCATCCATGTGGTGGGTGATAAGCACAACGGTAATATTTTTTTCTTTGTTCAATTTCAGGATGGTCTGCATGACCTCCTTGCGCCCCTTGGGATCGAGCATAGCCGTAGGCTCATCCAGCACGATGCACCGGGGTTCCATGACGATCACACCGGCGATGGCCACACGCTGCTTCTGACCGCCGGAGAGCAAATGGGGGGCATGCTCCCGGTATTCATACATGCCTACCTGTTTCAGGGCTTTGTCCACCCTTTGACGGATCATGGGCGCGGCAACACCCAGGTTCTCAGGGCCAAAGGCCACGTCCTCCTCCACCACGTTGGCTACAATCTGATTGTCGGGGTTTTGGAAGACCATGCCCACATTTCGGCGAATAGAAATAAGCTTCTCCTCATCCGCCGTATCCATGCCGCATACATAGGCCTTACCGCCGCAGGGCAGTAAAATGGCATTAAAATGCTTTGCCAAAGTGGATTTTCCGCAGCCGTTGCCGCCCAGGATTGCCACAAAGCTCCCTTCCTCAATGGAAAGAGAAAGGTCCTCAAATACGGGAACCTCCGGGGAATCATCACTGCCGGGATATTTGTAGGCCAGATTTTCAACTTGAATGGCTGTACCCATAAAGGTACCCCCTGTTTTTTAGATATTAGATATGAGATATTGAGATATTGGGATAGCTGTAATCCTTACAAGAAGCAACACGTGTTGACGCATCGCTGTGAACGAAAGCACTGTAGGGGCCGGTGCCTACACCTGCCCGTGGGCCGAAGTGGTCTTCGGTCCCTACAAGGGCGTTATTTTCATAGCAATGGTGCTGCATGTCGTAACCAGAGAGTCATTTTGCACTTTGCGTTTTGCGCTTTACATGCATCAGGGCGTCCAGCGGCCGGCGGCGCCGCAGGGGAGCATCAGACCTGTGGAGCGGACAGGAAGGCCCAGCTCGCCCACTGCCGTAGAGCCGCCGTGCGTGGCTCCGAACACCACATCCGAGGCATAGCCCACCGCAGAGGGGGCAAGACCCGTAGTATAAGAATTGATGATCACAAACAGCGGATCATCGGTCAGGAGCTTGCCTACCTCCAAAAGGAAGGGATAGAAGCTGGTCTCCATTTTCCAGATCTCACCGCTGGGACCTCTGCCGTAGCTGGGAGGGTCCATAATAATACCGTCATACCGGCGTCCACGGCGGATCTCCCGCTGGATAAACTTGGCGCAGTCATCCACGATCCAGTGGATAGGTCTGTCCGCAAGACCCGAGGACTGGGCATTTTCCTTAGCCCAGGCCACCATGCCCTTGGAGGCATCCACATGGTATACCTCTGCCCCACCGGCTGCCGCCGCCAGGGTGGCACCGCCGGAATAGGCAAACAGATTCAATACCCGTACCGGTCTTCCCGCAGAGGCGACCTTATCCCGGATAAAATCCCAGTTGGCTGCCTGCTCCGGAAACACACCGGTATGCTTGAAATTCATAGGCTTCACATTAAAGGTCAGATAGTCCTTATACCGGATCTGCCAGCGCTCCGGAAGTTTATGGTCGGTCCATTTTCCTCCGCCGGTGGAGGAGCGCACATACCGGGCGTCCCATTTTTTCCAGGCGGGGTCTGTATGGGGCGTATCCCAGATCACCTGAGGATCCGGGCGCACCAGGATATATTTTCCCCAACGCTCCAGCCGTTCTCCCGCGGCGGTATCCAGGACCTCATAATCCTTCCATTCGTCTGATATCCAAATCATAGATTTGTCCTTTCTTTAGGGCACCACAAAACCGGGATTGCCGGGATTGGGATTCTCAGGATCCTCCTGATAGCTGTTTTCGTAATCCTGCCATGCCTTTTCGGTGTGGACAGG